>NZ_OBEJ01000008.1 GCF_900215575.1 Natronoarchaeum philippinense
CGCGAGCCTCTGGAAACACCGCCTCGCCGCCTCCCATTCATACTCTCGACCCTCACGAGCAGCGCGCTCGTGGGGGTCGGTTCATTTCGAACGCGCACTGCTTGTGAGTGCCAACAGCAAAGCGCCGAAACGTAGCGCTTAAGCAGGTGACGGGGTTATCAATAACTGCGCCAAGGTGGCAGAGTCCGGCCGAACGCAGCGGCCTGCAGAGCCGCCCACCGCCGGTTCAAATCCGGCCCTTGGCTCTTCTACAGTTTCTTCACCGACAGTCCGCGGTCCGCAGCGTTGCAGTATGGCCAGTGGCGACGCCGTGGTAAAGGTGATCGACGATCGCTCGCGTACTTGGGGTGGACGCCTTTTTGTCGTGACGCCGCTGTCCAGTAGTATGGACCGACGAATCCGTGAGCACGCTGAGGTGCTCGTCGACTGGAGCGCACAGATCGAGGCCAGTGACGATGTCGTCCTTGCAGTGGGTGAGGGAACGCACGACCTCGCCGTAGCCACGGCAGAGCTCGTCGGCGAACGCGGCGCGAATCTCGTCGCGACGTACGCCGCCGACGAACTCCAGCGCGCGTACCTCAGAGGTCACGACGGCAATTTCGATGCGAATCCGGCACACGAACTCGCACTCGTCGAGAACGCGGATGTCTACCTCGCACTCGGTGGCGGCCGCAACACGAGCGCGCTGGCCGATGTCGACGCCGAGCGCCGCACCGCGTACGCCCAAGCGACCGAGGCGATTCGTGAGGCGCGTCTCAGCACGGACTGGGTGAAGACGGTACATCCGACTCGGTCGCTGGCCCAGCAGGCCGGCATGGCCTACGAGGAGTATCAGGACTTCGTCTACGATGCGACCCTCCGGGACTGGGAAGCGCTCGCTGCGGAGATGGAGCGGCTCAAAGAGATTCTCGACGAAGGTAGCGAGGTCCGACTCGTTTCGGCGGACACCGATCTGACGATGTCGATCGAGGGTCGCACGGCGGTCAACAGCGCCGCGTCGGTCGCCTACGACTCCCACAATCTACCCAGCGGAGAGGTGTTTACTGCCCCCTACGACACCGAGGGCGAGGTTTGCTTCGACGTGCCGATGACGATCAGGGGCGAGCGCGTCAATAACGTCTCGCTGACCTTCGAGGACGGCGAGGTCGTCGATGTCTCGGCCGACCAGAACGCATCCGTCATCGAGGAGATCGTCGACACCGACGACGGCGCCCGACGCCTCGGCGAGCTCGGCATCGGTATGAACCGCGGCATCGACCGGTTCACCGACAACATCCTCTTCGACGAAAAGATGGGAGATACTGTCCATCTCGCGCTAGGGAGGGCTTACGACGCGAACCTGCCAGCGGATGAGTCTGGCAACGACAGTGCCGTCCACGTGGACTTGATCACTGATGTCAGCGACGAGTCTCGACTGGTCGTCGACGGCGAGGTGGTACAGCGGAACGGCCGGTTCCGCTGGGAAGACGGGTTCGAGGAGTAGCCTTCGGTTGTTGTCACGAGCGCGAGCGTTGGGGGCGTGCCGTCGGAACTATACCGCTTCGGTCGCACGGTAGTTGGTATGATTGCAGAGGGAACGGCGGCGCCCGATTTCACACTGCCGGCTGCGGTCGACGGTGACATTCAGACGCTGACGTTCAGCGAGTACGCAGACAGTCGCATCACCGTACTT
The DNA here is from genome assembly GCF_900215575.1 of Natronoarchaeum philippinense. Lineage (NCBI taxonomy): Archaea > Methanobacteriati > Methanobacteriota > Halobacteria > Halobacteriales > Natronoarchaeaceae > Natronoarchaeum > Natronoarchaeum philippinense. The sequence goes on from NZ_OBEJ01000008.1 coordinate 1,673, forward strand.
GCGTTCTACCCTGCTGACTTCAGCCCTTCGTGTACTGACGAGCTGTGTTCGCTGCGCGATATCGATCTGTTCAATCTCCAGCGTGATGTCACGATTCTCGGCGTTTCGACCGATAGCGCGTTCAGCCACCGGGAGTTCGCGCGTCAGAACGGACTCGAGTTTCCGCTCTGCAGTGACAACGACGGTCGCGTCGCACGGCGCTACGGCGTCCTCGGGGACGAGATTCGCGGTCACAGCCGACTCGCCCAGCGATCGGTGTTCGTCGTCGACGACCGCGGCACGGTTCGGTACGCTTGGACTGCTGAGGAGACAGCGCAGCTGCCCGATCTCGCTGCGGTCCGCGAAGCCGTCGACTCAATTCAGGACGATCGGAGCGCGATCGAGCGGTATCAGGAGGCTCACGATCACTTCAAGTACGGACAGTCGGAGCACGAGAGCGCGCTCACAGCCCTCGCAGACGAGGAGTGGCACGTCGCGGCCGAGGCGTTCGGCGAGGCCGAGTACTACTTCGAGGAAGCCGAAACCGGGTTCGATACGGCTCGGCGCTTCGCCGAGTCCGACAACATCTCGCGGGCTGGCGACCGGGCCAAGCAGAAAGCCAGCCACTACCGCCAGTCGGCCCGCTGGTACATCGGCGCAGCGCGGCGGTACGGCGAGGGAGAGATGGCTGCTGCGCGCGACGCCGCCGATGACGCCGAGGCAGCGCTGGACCGGGCTCGTGGAATGGAGCCGATTCCGGATCTGTACTCCGTTTGAGCGCCCGACCGTTGACATCGTTTCGTGATACCGCGCATCATATTACGCCCCTTAGTCTGGCAAAGGTCCTAGGACGCCTCGGAGGTTGTATATGGACAATGTTTATAATTATCTATCATCCACTATCTGGTGATGATGCGACGCACCCACGAACTGCTCACCGAGACGGAGTATCCGATCACGACCGACGAACTGGTCGAGCGGTACGGCGATCAACAGATCGAACTCGCCGACGGTACCGAAACGGTCGGTGAGATTCTGGCGCGACTGGACGGCGAGACCTACGAGCACAAGGAAGACGCCGAGTTTGCCATCTACTCGGCGGTCAGCGATCGAGCCATCGGCCGAAAGGGGTACAGCGATCGCGATCCGACGCCGCTTGGCAGTCCGCACGGTCCGGATCAGGTCTCGTTCTGACGGGACCAACTGCTCTTTGGGTTCTTTTTGCTCGTCGAAGATCCCACAGCGACCGCTCCGGCCCGCTCAGACCAGTTCGATGCCGCCGCCGAGATCGAGAGGAACGTTCCCGCTCGCGTATCCTTCGATCCGTCCGGACGGCCTCGCTCGGAACACGACCGCAGGTCGATGTGGAAGCGCGGGTCGCTCGCCCCGGACGGCCAGCCACTCGTCGTCCCGGAAGCTCGAACAGTCGACGAACAGCACGGCGTCGCCGTGTTCGCTGAGCTGGCCACTGGCCTTACTGTCTGCTGTCTCGCGCACGGCAGCCGACGGCGTGCTTGCAGTCCGTCGCGTCGGGGGTTGTGGGCGCGTCACCTCGACGATCGCGCTCGACTCACCGTCGTCGCTGTCGATTCCGCCGTCGGCGGCGCGGGCCCCGGTGGGCGTCGCACGGAAATCGAGCGAGTGTCCCGTGCCGACGGCGATCTCTGGCGTGACGCCGTACCCCGCGTCGGACAGGAGTTTTGCGGCGTTGAACTCGCCCATCGCGGCGGTCATGCGAACGCGGTCGAACATCTCGCTCGTGCCGAGCTTTCCGGCCATCGTTTCGCGCTCGTCGTCGAACACGCCGGTCGAGAGAAAGTCCTCGTAGAACGTCAGTGCCGCCTCACGGTCGGCGTCGGGAAAGCCGGCAGCGTGATCCCGAAAGAACGTCCTGGTCGTCGTCCGACCGTCTTTCGACATGAATACGGGGAGGAAAAACCACGCGAGGTGGTCGTACGGGTCGAGCCACGGCTCGGCGTCGTACAGCTCCGCCAGCAGCTCGCGCTGGCTGAACCGGGCGACGTGATAGGGTACTTCGGTCCAGCCGAACTTGTCGGTGCGCCAGAGCGCCTTCGGCGTCTCGGTGTTGCCGAGCCAGTAGGCCTCGTCGTCGCGCCAGACGAACAGCGCGATGTCGCCGTTGTCGACATCGAACCGCCGGACCGACCAACTGCCGCCGGGATCGATACGGGGTTCGACGGTGTCGGCCCCGAGATTGGCATCCAGCGGCGCCAAAAGTTCGCCCCGGACGCGCTCTGGCGTCCAGCGCTCGGTCGATTTGCGGAAACGCAGGGGACTGGCCACACCGCCCGTAGGATTTGTATCCGTATACCTGTTTTCCCAGCGTCTCGCGCCGGGCCGCCCTCGGTTCCGTTCGCGTGTCCCATAGGGACGCGTTTCGGACCGCCTGCTGTGTGAACAACCGTTACATTGATATGTGCCAGCGGCGTACAATGGTTGTAGTTACCATGTCAATGGGTGCCTATGACGAAGACGAACACGAGCGCCGCGAACAGAAGACCAGCGAGGTCGACGCCGACTTCGACGGTGCTCGATCGGAGTACCGCGGCACCGTCGAGTACGACTCCGGCGATTCCGCCGAGGAACTGCTCGACGCGTTCGAGCAGATCAAGTCCGAGTGACCGTCTCTCCTTTCGACCGTAACAGCAGCACCGACAGCCCGGTCGCCAGCCCGACCGCCAGCACGTGTCCCACGAGTGCGACCACCAGCAGCGGCCGGTCGCGGACGAACGGGACGAGCGATAGCTGCACGACGGCAAACACGACGTTCCAAGCGTCCAGACGGCTGTACGCGCGGGCCTGTGTGGACGTGAACTCGCCTCGGTAGCGGTAGGACCGCCAGACCGCGACTACGCTCGCCCACCAGCCGGTCCCGATACGGTAGCACACGTCCCACCCGATCAGCAGGGCCAGATAGACGGCCGGAAGCGGCGGATCGACGCCGAACAGCGCCTCCACCAGCGGCTCGCCGGCCTGTCTGGGATCGTAGACGAACAGGTGCGTGACGAACACGAGAAACGCGAGCAGGCCGAGTACGACCTCGAACCGCGACCCGAACAGCAGTTGCCGGTAGGGGTCGGGCCCGCCCAACGCTCGCACGCGCTCGCTGACGTGTAACATCACCGCCGAGCCGGCGCCGGCGACCGCGACCGCGACGGTGCCCACGAGGGCTGTGTCCCAGAGGCCGTAGACGGCCGCAAGTACGAGGACGGCCACCTCGAACAGCACCAACTGTAGCGCTACTGCACCGGCATTCGAGAGGTGGACACCCGGGATCGCTCCGACGATGCTCTCGTAGGTCCACGCGTCGCCGTAGTCGACGCCCATCACTCGTCCTCCCCCGCTCGCGCGGGCGCGGCGTCGATGTGCTCGTGTTCGATGGCGCGCTCCACGGCGGTCGAAAACGGTGTCAGATCAACGTCGACGTAGTCCCGGATACTGTCGTCCTCGACGACGACGGGCGTCTTCAGCCCGTCGATCAGCGGGTGGGCGACGCTTCGTGGCACGTCGGTCACGAGGTCGACCCAGTACGCCGACAGCCGCGGCGTCAACACCGGCACCGGGAGGACGAACAGGCGCCGACCAGCGACTTCGGCCGTCTCGACGAGCATCTCCTGATAGCTGAGCACCTCCGGGCCGCCGATCTCGAAGCGCCCGCCGGCGGTCGCCGGCGCGTCCAGAACGCCGGTGAGATACGCCACCACGTCGTCGACCGCGATCGGCTGGCACGGCGTTCGCACCCATCGGGGCGTCACCATCACCGGAAGTTTTCCGGTCAACTGGTCGATAATCTCGAAGCTCGTACTGCCCGGCCCGACGATGATCGCGGCCCGGAGCGTCGTCAGATCGAACGAGCCGCTGTCGAGAATCTCGGCCACCTCTTGGCGCGACTGGAGATGGCCCGATAGTTCCTCGCCGTCCGCGTGCTCGGCCCCCAGCCCGCCGAGGTAGACGACGCGCTCGACGCCGGCCTCGCTGGCCGCTTCGGTGAAGTTCCGTGCAGCGCGCCGATCGCGCTCGGCGAAGTCGCCGCTCGCCCCCATCGAGTGGACGAGGTAGTACGCCGCCTCGACGCCGTCCAGCGCGTCCTCGAAGCTCCCGGGCTCGAGTAAATCGCCTTCGGCGACAGTGACGCCGTCGGGTGGATCGTACCCCGAAGCATCCCTGACCAGCGCCGTGACCTGATGGCCCGCCTCGACGAGTGCCGGCCCGAGATGGCTCCCGACGAACCCCGTCGCACCGGTGAGCAACACGCGCATGATTCCTCCCAAGGACCAGATCGACTTAGTTACCACCCTACAGGGGTGTCTCGGACGTGCTGGCGTGCGCGTCTGGCGGTTGTGGTCTGTCTCAACTGGCCGTTTGTTGCGGTCTGTCCTTCTGGCCGTTCGTCGCGGTCAGTCCCAGCCGGGCGTTTCGGGTGCTCCACGATCTCCCTCGACGCGCTCGGCGACCGACGGCTCGGGCGTCGTCGACTCGCCGCGGACGGTTCGCTGTGGATCGGCGCCGTCGGCCACCTGCGCTTCGGCGTCGCTGCGCTCGGTCCACTCCGTGACCGCTGCACTGACCCACGAGTCGGCGTCGAGCGCGCGCTCGCGGGCCGCTTTGTAGCGCCGCTCGTCGATGCCGGTCGCGCCGGGGCTGGACGCCGCCGCGACGCCGACGAACTCCGCACGGTCTTTCGCGGTCGGTTCGCCGGTTGCGAGCCGATCGACGACGCCGTCCAGACGGTCGGGCTCGGGGTGGACGAACAACTTCTCGCCGATTGCCTGCGGGCCGAGCAAGAGTCCGTCGGCGTCCTCGGGCTCGTCGTCGAGCAGCCGCTCGCCGCCGAACGCCGCTTCGACGCGCTCGCATTCAGTTTCTTGGTCGAGCGCCAGATTGTGGCCGGGGTAGCTCGAACACTGCTCGGGGTAGAGGTCGTCGTCGTGGATCCGGCACTGCAGCGTCTCGGGATCGAGAAAGACACACGCCGGGAGCCACTGAGAGTCGGCGTCGAACGGCGCGACCGGCTTCGGAACCTTGCGCAACCCGACGAAAAACACGGGCTTGCCGCCGACGCCGGCCAGTTCGCGGCCGTCGATCTCGACGCCGCCGTCGTCCAGCCAGAGCCGCGGCGTCAGCGCGTCGCCGTAGCCCGCGTCGAGAAACGCCCGCACCTCCCCTCGCCGGAGGGGAACGAGGTTGTACGTGTCGTCGAGCGGTCGGCGCGGGCCGCGTCGCTCGTGATCGCTCGGAGACTCGGCCAGCGATCGCCAGTCGACACAACAGCCCGCACAGCCCTCACAGTCGACCTCCATACGTCCAATTCGATCGGAGCGCGCAAAAACGCCCCTCCCGGTTCGGTCGTGAACGCTTTCCGGACGGCGCCCCTACCCCGCTCCATGAGCACCGACCCCTGCGACGGCTGTGGCGCCGAGGTGCGGATCGGCGGCGGGATCGGCGACTTCTGGACGCTCTCGCCCGGTACGACCGGCGGGATGACGCTGGAACTCGACGACGACACCGAGCACTTCCTCTGTTTCGACTGCGTCGAGGAGCTACCCGACTACCCGTCTGCCGAGGACGTTGCGGCGCTGGATCGGCCTGTCGAGGCCGGCGACGAGAGCGACACCGAGTGAGCGCGACAGATCTGACCCCGTTTCTACAGCACACGACGACACAGCCTCCAAGCCATCGGCTCGTCCGGCCGTCGGTTCCGGTGGCGCGCGCTGTCGAGTCCTCGTGACGAGACAGCGTCGTGCGAGGGACGAGCGAGCGATAGCGAGCGAGTCGGTTGGGGAGGACGAGGTTGCTGTTCGGGCGGGACTGAAAGGGGCCGCCGCGCTCGATCCGGTGAGACGAAGTAAGCACCGCAGCGACCGCAGGGAGCGAGGAGCACAGCGAGTCGCAACCGGTGGAGCGTGGCGGGGGCTTTCGTGGAGTTCGCGGTCGCAGCTACTGTTCGAGAGAGCACAGCGTGAGCGTTCAGAGCACTCTCGACACAAAACTACCAACCCGCAACTACCGAGCACCGGAGTCGCAGTCTTTACCATCGTACGCCGCGGCCCACATGATAGTGGACGCCAGCCGCATCCTCGATGAGTTTCCCGCGCCCTCCTACCGCGGCAACCAACAGCAAGCCCTCGACGATATCCGCGACGCGTTCGAGGCCGGCAACGACGTGGTGCTGGTGCGCGCGCCGACCGGCAGCGGCAAGTCCCTGCTGGCCCGCGCCATCGCGGGCTGTGCGCGCCGTGGCGACGGCGCCGCGCCGAGCGAGGCCACCAGCGCCTACTACACGACGCCGCAGGTCTCCCAACTGGACGACGTTGCCGGCGACGATCTGCTGGAGGATCTCAGCATCATCCGGGGCAAGAGCAACTACAACTGCATCCTCCCCGACGAGACCGACACGTCGGTCGATCAGGCCCCCTGCGCCCGCGAGCGCGGCTACGACTGTTCGGTCAAGCACCGCTGTCCGTACTTCTCCGACCGGGCGATCGCCTCGAATCGCCGGATCGCCGCGATGACGCTGGCCTACTTCATGCAGACCGCCGGCTCGGACGTGTTCCGAAAGCGCGACGTTTGCGTGATCGACGAGGCCCACGGGCTCGCCGAGTGGGCCGAGATGTACGCGACGACCCACCTCGGTCCGCGAACGGTGCCGATGTGGGAGGACCTCCGCGTGCCCGACCTCGACGGCCCCGATCAGGCCGTCGACTACGCAGACGCGCTGATCGACACCTGCACGAAGCGCAAGGACGACCTGCTCCAGAAGGGCGACCTCGAACCCGCCGAGGCCGCCGAACGCGACCGACTGCAGGAACTCATCTCCGAACTCAAGTGGTTCGTCGAGGACTACCGCGACCCCCAGAGCTCGACGATGTGGCTCGTCGACCAGAACGACCGGGAGGGGGGCAGTGAGCAAGGCGAAGGAGGACCGGTCACGATCAAGCCGATGGATCCCGAGCGCTACCTGCAACACACCGTCTGGGATCGCGCGAACAAGTTCGCGCTGCTGTCGGCGACGATTCTCAGCAAGGACGCGTTCTGCCGGCAGGTCGGGCTCGACCCCGACGATGTCGCGCTGGTGGACGTGGGCCACACGTTCCCCGTCGAACATCGCCCGCTGTACGATGTCGCGCAGGGCAAGATGACCTACGAGCACCGCGACCAGACGATCCCGAAGGTGGCCCGTACGATCGTCCGAATCATGCGAAAACACGACGACGAGAAGGGGCTGATCCACTGCCACTCGTATGACATTCAGTCCCGGCTGAAGGAGCGCCTCGGCGACTTCGGCGTCGCCCAGCGCGTTCGCACCCACGACCGCGAGGACCGCGACGCCGCGCTGGAGGCGTGGAAAGACAGCGACCGCCCCGACGTGTTTCTCTCGGTGAAGATGGAGGAGGCCCTCGATCTGGAAGGCGACCTCGCGCGCTGGCAAGTGATCTGCAAGGCGCCGTACCCCAACACCGGCGACTCACGGGTCGCCCATCGATTGGAGGACGGCCAGTGGGGCTGGTACTATCGCACAGCCCTGCGGACGGTGATTCAGGCCTGCGGGCGGGTCGTCCGCGCGCCCGAGGACCACGGCGCGACGTATCTTGCGGATTCGAGCCTGCTGGATCTGTTCGACCGGGCGAGCCACGACGTGCCCGACTGGTTCGACGAGCAGATCGTCCGGATGTCCGAGCCGGACCTGCCGGCGTTCGATCCGGACGGTGCGCTCGGCGAGGTTGGATCGGCGCCGAATCGGCGCCGCAGCGCCGCCGGCGGCTCGTCGGAGCGATCGGAGCCGACCGGCAACAGCGGCTCGACGCCGTCGTCGGGCAGTAGCTCCACGTCGGCATCGCGCAGCGGGCGCTCGTCGAACTCCTCGCAAAAGTCCCCGATCACGGATGTCTGGGAGACCGACGACTAGTCGGGACGTGTCGGCTGGAAAAACTGCGGGACGGACTTAGTCCGCGAACGTCGGATCCGTCGCGGAATCGGTCGTCTGGTTGGAGGTTGGTTCGGGGGCCGGGACTCTGTTCGACGGCTCGGGCCACTCCGCCATCGACACGACCAGCTGTCGGTAGATCGCGGGGAAGACGACACCGACCGTCGCCAGCACGGCGATCTGGAGGAGGGGGCTGACGTAACTCTGGGCGGCGTACCAGAGCCCGACTGCGATAGCGACCGATGCGGTGGTCACCATAGTTTCGCTAGTGGGCATGTTCAATAGAAGTACATTCGCGTAAATATACCTTTCTATCGGTTGACACCATGTGTGTGGTACGCACGGGCGAGACTTTTGTTCGCACGCGTCACCACTTACAGTATGGACGCGACCCCGGCTGCGGTCCGCGAGCGCGCGCGAGTCGAGCACTACGAGCCGCCCGTCTACGGCATCGAGGAACCGCTCTGGCTCGCTACCGACGAGGAAACCGGCTGCACGGGCGCAGGCAAGATCGAAGCCGAGGCGGTCGGCAACTTGCTGTCGCTGGTCGCAACCCACGAGACGGCGGCCGTCGACGACGCCGAGTACATGAAATTCCCCGGCGAGGTTCACAAAAAGACGTGGACGGGCGACTCCGAGGGACTCCTCGGACGCGTGCTCGATCGGCTGTAGCCCGTTTTCGATCGGTTCGATGCCGTCGGTCCGATTACAGCGCTGCGGCGGTCATCGCCACGAGCGACGAGACCATCAGGAACACGAAGAACAGCGCGATGATCTGGCTTCTGTCCATACGCGACCGTTGCGCCCCGACCACCATAATTGGTGTGCTCCGTTCGGTGCTCGCAGGTGGCAGACGCCGCCCCCGACTCGGCGGCGCGAACACCGCTTCTGGCCACCACCAGTCAGGCCATCGACTGGATCGGCCGGCTCCCGTCCCGGTAGAACTGCCCGTGGAACCCGATGGGAAGCGCGTGGGGAAGCGGTGCTCGGGCGCGTACTGAGAGGTCAACGGCGTCCAAGACGACCAGCGCCGAACGCTCCTCGTCGGTGTCGAGGACGACCGAGAGGACGACGCCGTCGTCCTCGCCGTCGCGGCGTCCCGGCGGGGCTGGCACGAACACCGGCTCGCCGGGATGGACGCCTGCCTCCGACCACGTCCGCGCGTCGCCGGTCCCGACATCGACTTTGATTAACCGATTCAGGAACGTCTCCGGCGGATCGTGGCGGTTTCCGGCGGCGTAGACGTACCGGTAAGATCGTCCGTTTCGCTCGACGTAATCGATCGCGGGGAACGCCACCGGCCCCTCGTGCAGCGTCGTCGGCGTCGGTTCGACCGGCGTCTCGGACGCCGTCGCCCGGGCCGCTTCCGGGGATGGCACGCTCGGCATCTCGTCCGAATCGGTCGGTCCCACCGGGAGCCGGTAGCGCCGCAGTTCGCCCGCGGGCAGGTCGGGCTCGGCAGAGCGGAGATTCGACAGTTCGAAGTCGGTGACGGCGCTCGCGTCGTCGAACGCGACCAGATCGACGACCAGCTCGCCGTCCGCCTCGAAGGCGTTGGCGTGGTGGAAGACGAAACACGGGTCGGCGCGGTAGGGTCCGGCGACCGCGCCGATCGCGCGCTCGCAGACGAAAAATCGGGTGCCCTGCTCCGGCCGCCACTCGTGGGCGTCGAGAAACGTGTCGGCGGTCAGCAATCGGCGCGGCGACGTGACGAAGGGCGGTTCGGTGACGACGGCGTACCGGTCGGTCAGCGCGAAACTGTGGATGTAGGCGGGCTGATCGACTTCGATCGTCGCAACCGGCTCGCGCCGGGAACTCCCGTCCGGCCGTCGGTGGAGGACGTAGCCGCCGTTCCTGCCGTGGCGGGTGGCCAGCCCCCACGTCTCGCCCCGCCGCGGGTCGTAGTGGCGGTGAGCGGTCGAGCCGGTGGCGTCGACGCCGTCGTCGAAGCGCCGGGGTTCGAGCGTGCGCAGGCTGTCGGGGTCGAACGCCCACGCCCGCGGCGGCTCGGTGACGGCGACGAACTCGCCGCCGCGGTGGGTCACGGTGATCGAGGCGTTGTCCGTTAGCTCTCCGGAGATGAGTCGTCGCAGTCTACCCCTGAGACCGTCGTCGGGCCGGGTGCCGAACTCGTCGTGTCGGAGTGCACCCTCCGACCGCGCTCGCTCGTAGGCGTCGCTCCGGAGGAACCGGCTGGCGTACTCGACGCCGCCGTCGCGGATCGCAAACCGCCGGAGCAGCGCGAACCCGTCGAACCAGTGGTTCACGGTCTGATCGCCGACCGAAAACCGGCCGGGGCCGTTCCGAAGCAAAACGCCCGAGAGCCACTCGGGGAGGTCGCCCTCGACGGGCAAGTCGGTGGGTGGATGGCCCTCACCGTTGCGGAAGCCGAGTCTGTGGTCGGCGGCCATGCACGTCACGACGGGTGCCGGGGCCGTCAATGTACGCGTCCAGCCAGCGCTCAGACGATCCGCGCGTCGACGACGACGTGCCAGACGCCCTCGCTGTGGCTCTTGATTTTCCGCCGGCCTTCGATCTCGACGCCGCGGCCCGCCCGGTCGGCGGCGTCTTCGATCCGACCGACGGGGCGGTCCCACAGTTCGACCTCCGGCGTCGCCTCGTGGACGTGGACGACGCCGCCGGACGCCACCGCCGAGACGGCCGTATCGAGGTACTCGTGGGCCTCGTAGTAGCCCATCACGACCCGGTCGACGGCGTCGACCTCCACGTCCCGGCAGTCCGCGCGGTAGGCTTCGACCCGGTCCTGTACGTCGTTGAGGACGGCGTTCTCGATCAGGTAGCGGTACGACGCGGGGTTGATCTCCGCGGCAACAACGTCGGCGCCGGCCCGCGCCATCGGGAGCGTGAAGTAGCCGATTCCGGCGAACATGTCGAAGACGCGCTCGGGCGTCTCGGCATCCGTCCCGGCACTCCCACCGGTCTCGACGGCCGGCCCTACCTCGCCCGCGATCACGTCGGCCATCCGCGCGCGCTCGGCCTTGTTCCCCGGCGAGAACATCACCTCTCGGAGGTCGAGTGCGTAGCGCGTGCCGTGTTCGGTGTGGATCGTCTCCGTGGTCGGATCGCCGGCGATCACCCGGCTGTCGGGCTCGCGGCGCTCGCCGGAGACGCCCTCGTGAGCCAGCACGGTGTCGGCTTCGCCGTGCAGTTCGAGCAGGGCGTCGCCGAGCTCTGCTTCGCGCGGACAGTCCTCCAGCGTGACGAGCACGACGCTCCCGATCACGGCCCACGACCCCGGTGCGCGCTCGATTTCGGCGTCGCTCCAGCCTCGTTCGGCAAGCAAATCGGGCAGTGTCGTCCCCCGGCGCTCCGGGTCCGTCTGGACGACGACCTCGCGCACGTCGGTCTCGGCGGGCGCCGCCGTCACCGGGAGCGCGACCGTCTCGGCGCCGTACTCGACGACCTTTCGAGCGTCGTCGTAGACGCCCTCGGCGCGCAACTGCTCGGTGGCGACCTCGGCGCGGGGCTTCTCGACGACCGCCGCGAGCGCCCGGCCGTCGGCGTCAGGCATCGTCGTTCCCGTCGCGGTCGGCCCGATCGTCTTCGGGGAGCACGTGCAAGCCCGCCCGGCTCTTGAGTACGGGGACGGTCTCGGCGTCGGCGTCGAGGTAGTCCGGTCGGGCGATCGTCTTTGCGCGGTAGGTCTCGGGATCGAGCACCTGCACGGCGCGGTCGTCCTCGACAGTCACGAGGGTCGTCTCCTCGGCGTCGTCGATCGTGCCCAGCCGTTTGGCCTCGGGTGCGTCGCCCTCCTCGTAGGACGCCTCATAGCGCTCGCCGGTCGTCAGGCGGGTGCCCTTGAGATTTCCGCGGGCGCTGGTGACCAGCACGGGCCCGTCGTCGTCCTCGGGGTCGATCACTTCGCCCGGACGGTAGGGCGGCAGCCGGACGGCGAAGGTGACCCGGTAGACGCCGTTGCCGTCCTCGTCTTCGGAGACGAGCGTTTCGGAGTCGGAGTAGCTCCCGCCGAACTCCTCGACGACCTTGCGGGCGACTTTCATCCCGATCTTGTTGGTCGAGAGCTTGATATTCAGTCCGGCGTCGACCTCGGTCGCGTCGGTGACGAAGGCGTTGCGGTCGCCGGTCGCTTCCATCTCCTCGACGACTTCGTTTGCGATCTCTCTGGTGCGCTCGACCTCCTCGTCGGTCGGCGTCCGGTCGCGGGCGCGCAACTGGAGGATGCTGGCGTAGTAGTCCCCGGAGATCCGACCGCAGCGATCGCAGGTCTGGCGGGTGATCTTCACCGGAACCGTCACCTGCTCCTCGACGGGCGTGCCGTTGACCACTCCCGTAAAGAAACAGTGCATCCGGATGGTCGTCTGGTCGACCTGCTCGGGTTCGACGCTCCAAGCGACCTCTTCGGCGTCGAAGTGGACCGACAGCGACTCGCTGACCTCTTCGATCGCGACCTCGGTGTAGTCCTCGGCGCCAACGTCGACCCAGCGATTACCCCGATGGACCGCGCCGCAGGTCGCACAGACCCGCACCTGCACGCGGTCGGGCGCGTCGATCAACTCGAACTCCTCGAAGTAACACTCGTCGCACAGGGCGGGGTCGCCGCGGCGCTCCTCGCGGACCGATCGCGGCGTGTCGATGGCGTCGCCGCACCGGGGGCAGAACGCGCGCGTCTCGCTCATGAACGCGTGGTACGGGCCTGTGGCGTTTAAGGCGTCCGTTCTCCGCGCCGCTGCCGCCCCTACCGTGGTGTCACATCAACGTCGATCTCTCGACGCTCCGACCGTTCACGCGCCGGTACACTCGGGCTTACTGACGGGTCAACTCGCATAGCTCCCTATAACAAAGTGTCCCTCTCCCGACCGCTTTCCTGTGGCGCGGTGCCACGACCGGGGTCACGCGATGCTGCGCCCGCGCCACCGCCGGGCCGGCAGTCGGAGTCTCATGCTGGCGCCAACTGCCGCGCTCTCGGTGTTCGGGGGGTTGTTCCCCCACGTGTCTCCCGTTTTTCTGCTGTACATGGATACAGAGCCCAGATGCGTCCCGGGGTCGCGCTCTATAGTCGATCACACGCCGTTTTATTTTGACTCGATAATATCGAATATATTTCTTTTATTCTCGGTGTTGTTCGGCAAATACGCCTGTCTGAATAAATCGAAACGTCATGAATTGCCAATAGAATTAAGTCGTTACGAACTGCTACTTCGCTTGTGTTCGGCCCGTGAGTACACCACAGACCAGAACCGTCGGCGACGTACTCGCAGCGCTCCCCGACAACGGGAGCGTGCTGGTCTCTGGCGCGGGGCGTGAGACGCTCGGCCGACTTCCCTATCAGCTACTTCGGTCGTCCGTCGGCGTCGACGACGCCGCGGTCATCGTCACGACTGAGGACGCGGGCGACCGACTCGTCCGTCAGTTCACCAACTCCGGAGACAGCCCGGCCCGCTCTCGCGTCGGCGTCGTCGACGCTACCCCGTCGGGCCACCGGCAGGCGACGCCCGAGGACGGCATCTGGAGCGCGTCGTCGCCCGTCGATTTCAACGGCACTGGTGCCGGTATCGACCGCTGTCACGATCACCTCGATGGCGACGCCGTGCATCTGCTGTACGACACCCTCACGACGCCGCTTCTCTCCGCTGACTCGGAAACGGTCGCTCGCTACGCCCACCACGTCTCTCTGCGGGTCGACGACAGCCCCGGCATCGGCCTGTTTCCGATCCACACGAACGTGACTTCCGAACGGGACGCTGCCCGACTCAAACATCTCTTCGACGCCCACGTCGAAGTCCGCAAGTGCGGTGGCGAGCGGCAGGTGCGGTGCTCAGGCGTCGACAACGATTGGTGTGGCTGGCAGGACCTGCAGGACGGCGACGCGACTACCGAATTTTCAGGAATCGTGTGATTTGGTAGTGACGCCGCCGAATGCCGGCGCTCAGTCCTCTTTCGCGCCGGGGTTCAGTCCCACCTTTTTCCGCCTCGGGTGCGCTCGCTCACTTCGCTCGCGCACCACTCGACGCAAAAATCTGGGCCAAAAATCCGCTCGCTCCCGTGGTCGCTCGCGGTGAACCGGCGGCGATGCCGCCGGACGCCCGCGCTCAGTCCTCTTTCGCGCCGGGGTTGGTCACCGCGCCGTTTTCGGCCGAGCCGAACGACTGGCCGTACTTCGCCATCACGCCGCTGGTGTAGTTTGGCTCGGGCTCGTCGCGTTCTTCGAGGCGGCGCTCGATCTCCTCGTCGGTGAGGTCGACTTCGAGGGTGCGGTCGGCGATGTCGACGGTGATGACGTCGCCGTCTTCGAGCGCGCCGATCGGACCGCCCGTGTAGGCCTCGGGGGCGACGTGGCCGATCGAGAATCCACGGGTCGCGCCCGAGAAGCGGCCGTCGGTGATCAGCGCCACGTCCTCGGCGTGGTCCTGTCCGGCGACTGCGGCGGTGACGCCGAGCATCTCGCGCATGCCGGGGCCGCCCCGTGGGCCTTCGTTCCGGATTGCGATGACGTCGCCCGATTCGACGTTGCCCTCTTGGACGTACTTCATGGCGTCTTCCTCGCCCTCGAACACGCGGACAGGGCCCTCGTGGTGGAGGTCGTCGTCGCCCGTGACCTTGAGCACGGAGCCGCCCGGTGCGAGGTTGCCAGTCAGGATGCGGATGGCGCCTTCCTCGTTTTTGGGCTCGTCGACTGTGTAGAGGAAGTCGGCCTCGATCTCCTCGTCGTCGGGCAGTTCGCCCTGCGATTCGAGGTGTTCGAGCTCTTCGGCGATCGTCCGGCCGGTGATCGTGAGCTGGTCGCCGTGGAGCAGCCCGGCGTCGAGCAGGCGTCGGAGGACGACGGGGACGCCGCCGATCTCGTAAAGATCGTTCATCACGCGCGTGCCGCCGGGCTGGAGGTCGGCGATCTTGGGCGTGCGCTGGCTGATCTCGTCGAACTCCTCGATCGAGAGGTCGACCCCGGCCTCGGCGGCCATCGCCAGCAGGTGGAGCACGGCGTTGGTCGACCCGCCGACGGCGACCTGCAGCGCGATCGCGTTCTCGAAGGACTTCTTCGTGAGGATGTCGCTGGGCTTGCGGTCGTTCTCGATCGCGTCGACGGCGAGCTCGCCGGCGCGCTCGGCGACCTCGTAGCGATCCTCGTGTTCGGCGGGCGGGCCGGCGGCGCCAAGCGGCGCCAGCCCGAGCGCCTCGGCGACCGACGCCATCGTGTTGGCGGTGAACATCCCGCCGCAGGAGCCGGCGCCGGGGCAGGCGTGCCGTTCCATCTCGTCGAGTTCGTCCTCGCTCATCTCGCCCTGCGCGACGGCGCCGACGCCCTCGAACACGTTCTGGACGGTGATCTCACGGCCCTCGTGTTCGCCGGGCATGATCGACCCGCCGTAGAGGAACACGGAGGGCAGGTCGGTGCGGATCATCGCCATCATCATGCCGGGCATGTTCTTGTCGCAGCCGCCGATCGTCACGAGCCCGTCCATGCGCTCGCCGAAGGAAACGAGCTCGACCGAGTCGGCGATGACCTCCCGGGAGGTCAGCGACGCCTTCATCCCCTCGGTCCCCATCGAGATGGCGTCGGAGATCGTGATCGTGCCGAACTCGATCGGCATTCCGTCGGCGGCATCGACTGCCTCGTAGGCGCTGTCTGCGACATCGTCTAGGTGGACGTTACACGGCGTGATGTCCGCCGCTGGGTTCGCCACGCCGACCATCGGCGCGGCCAAGTCCTCGTCGTCGTAGCCCATCGCCCGGAACATCGCCCGGTGGGGCGCTTTCTCGACCCCTTGGGTGACCTCGGTGCTCCGGAGGTCGGGGTCTTTGTCGGCGTGGTGTGGCTCTTCCTGCTGGCTCATGTGCTGTAGGTTTTCCTCCGTCACCTTAAGTCACTTCACACGAACGTGTTTTCCCCTGTTCTGCCCGACGCCGACGGGCGCCGTCACCGCCGACGCGTCACGGCGCCGCCGGCCAGCGTCATCGCCGACGGACGTTGCCACCGTCGAAACCCCCTTTTCGCGCGACTGCCAACGCCTCGCCATGACTGACGCGCGAGTCGAGGCGACCGCTCGGCTCCACTTCGGCTTCCAGAACCTCTCGCTGGCCCACCAGCGACTCTACGGCGGCATCGGCGTCGCGCTCGACCGGCCGGCCTTCGTCGTGACCGCCGAGCGCGCCGAGGAGGTTTCCGTCCGCGACGACGCCGACGGCCCCGACGCGACCGCCGTCGCCAGCGAGCACGCCCGCAGAGCCGTCGATCTACTCGGCGTGCCCGGCGTCGCCGTCACGGTCCGCGAACGGTTTCCCAGACACGTCGGCCTCGGCAGCGGCACGCAGTTCGCGCTCGCGGTGTACGCCGCCGTCGCCGCGGCGCACGACCGGCCGGTCGACGTGCGCGCGGCGGCGCCGAAACTCGGTCGGGGCGGGCGCAGCGGCGTCGGCGTCGCCGGCTTCGAGCGCGGCGGCTTCGTCGTCGACGGCGGCCATCCCACCAGCCAGTTCACCACCGACCGGCCGGCCGACGGCGAGTGGACGGTACCCCCGGTCACCGCGCGCCACGACCTGCCCGACGACTGGCGGTTCGTGCTCGTGCTGCCGGACGCCGATCCCGGGCGGAGCGGCGACGACGAGGACTCAAGCATGCGCTCGGTCGTCGAGGACGCCGATCCCGCGCTGGCCGACGAGATCAGCGCCGTCCTCACCCGTCGGCTCCTGCCCGCTGCCGCGGCCGGTCGACGCGAGGCGTTCGGCGCCGCGGTCGCCGAGATCGGGCGGCTCAACGGCGCGTGGTACACCGACGCGCAGGGCGGCGTGTTCCGCCCGCCGGTCGGCCGGATCGTCGAGGAACTGGGCGAACACCCTGTCGTCTCCGGCGTCGGCCAGTCCTCGTGGGGACCGATCGTCTACGGGCTGACCGACCGCGACTCGGTCGGACAGGCGAAAGCCGCGGCCCGGGACGCGCTCGACGCCGCGAGCGTCGACGGGCGGGTGCTCGCTGCGGGCGTTCGCAACGAGGGTGCAGTTACCGAGCGTTGATACCGACGGCGCCGACCCGACGCCGTACAGCACTCTACGTACCGCTCGGTCGCGCTATTACTATCAACGTTGCAAAATTATAAAGCATAAGGTAAGTATGCTACCGTCGTCGACTCGATGCTATCTCGGCTCCGGGGGCTCCTCCCCGATTCGGTACGGAACAGCTACCCGCTGAAGGTCGGCGCCGCGCTGGTCGCCGTCATCTTGCTCGTGAGCGCCGTCGGCGGCGTCGTCTACGCTCACACCGGCGACACCCTGCGCCAAGACACCCAGCAGGAGCTAGAGACAGCCGCGACCAGCGAGGCCGACCGGATCGACCAGTGGCTGGAGGATACCCGGTTCCAGCAGTCGAAACTCGCCAGCTCGCACTCGCTGCGGATCGACGACGGCGACGAGATTCAGGCCCGGCTTGCGACTACCGTCGACCAGCACGACAGCGTCAGGGGTGCCTACCACGTGAACGTCACCTCCGGCGCGGTGCTCGACGTGTACGGCCACGGCCTAATCGCCACGGGCGGCTCGCTTCGTTCGGCCAGTCACGAGCGGGTGCGGGCGCTCAACGACCCGAGCACGACGGTCACGACGGCGACCGTCTCCCGTTCGGAACTGTTCCGCGCGGGACCGGACGGATCGGCCGTCTTCCTGTTCGTCAGCAACGTCGAGACCGACGAGCACCGCGCCGTGGTGTCGGTCATCGACGCCGCGACGCTCTCGGAGGCGACGCTCCAGCGGCGCAGCGACGGCGAGACGGTCGTCGTCAACGACTCGGGAACAGTTGTACTTGCGCTCGACGAGTCGCGGCTGCTCCAGTCGGCCGGCGTCGACGCGGGCGACCGGCCGGACGGCGGCGGCTTTTTCACCGCAATCGGCGACGACGGCGCCCAGCAGGCGGTCGGGTACGCTGGCCTGACCGAAGCCGACTGGACGACCACCGCCAGCGTGCCGACGGCGGCGGCCTACGCCCTGCAGTCGGACATCTCGCGGGGCATCCTTGCGATGGTGCTGGTCGCCACCGGCGGCGCGCTGGCGATCGCGCTCACGATCGGGCGCAACACGGTGCGCTCGGTTCGGGACCTTTCGGACCGGGCGGCCGCCCTCGAAGCCGGCGACCTCGATGTCGACCTCGAAACGGAGCGCACCGACGAGTTCGGCCGGCTGTACGACGCCTTCGGAAGCATGCGTGACTCATTACGCGAACAGATACGCGCAGCAGAGAGTGCGCGCGAGGCGGCCGACCGCCAGCGTGCCGAGTCCGAACAGTTCGCCCGGAATCTCGAAACGACCGCCGACGAGTACGGCGCCGTCATGTCGGCGTGTGCCGACGGCGACCTCACCCGCCGGATCGACCCCGACGACGAGAGCGAGGCGATGGCGACGGTCGGTCGGGAGTTCAACGACATGCTCGACCAGTTAGAGGCGACCGTCGCCGGCGTCGCCCGGTTCGCCGAGGACGTCGCGGTCCGCAGCGAGCAGGTGACTGCGGGCGCCGCCGACGTGCGGGACGCCTCTGAACGGGTCACCGACTCGATTCAGGAGATCTCCGAGGGCGCCGAGCGCCAGCACGCCCAGTACGAGACCGTCTCCGCGGAGATGCAGACGCTCGCGGCGTCGGTTCAGCAGGTCGCAACCTCGGCGGAGGAAGTCGCAGACATCGCCGAGCAGACCGCCGAGACCGGCCGTGAGGGGCGCGACGCCGCCGAGGACGCCATCGCGGAGATGGACGCCGTCGAGCACTCCTCGCGGGACGCCGTCGAAGCTATCGACGATCTCCAGTCCGAGATGGAGGAGATCGAGGACGTCGTCGAACTGATCACCGAGCTGGCCGAGCAGACGAATCTGGTCGCGCTCAACGCCAGCATCGAGGCCGCTCGCACGGGTGACGGCGACCGCGAGGGTTTCGGCGTCGTCGCCGACGAGGTGCGGTCGCTCGCCGACGAGACCAAGGCGGCCGCCACCGACATCGAGGAGCGGATCGAGTCGATCCGCGACCAGACCACCCGGACGGCGTCGGAAGTGCGGGCCGCAGCCGACGACATCCGCGACAGCGCGGCGACCGTCCGCGACGCCGCCGACGCGTTCGAGGGGATCGACGAGCACGCCGCGGCGACCAACCAGGGCGTCCAAGAGATCCGCGCGGCGACGAGCCAGCAGGCCGCCACCACCGAGGAGGTCGTCTCGATGGCCGACGAGGCAGCGACGGTCAGCGAGGCGACGACCGCCGAGGCCGAGACGGTCGCGGCCGCCGCCGAAGAGCAGACCTCGACGATGGTCGAAGTCGCGGACAACGCCTCCGGACTCGCCGACCGCGCCGATAGCCTGCGTGACGCGCTCGAGCGGTTCGAGACGCGCGCGTCGGTCGACGGCGGCGACTTCGACGATGACCGAACTCCGCCCCGGGACGACGATAGAACTCTGACGCGAAACGACGGCCCAGACCTCGGCGACGCCGGCGCGTCCGAAGCGACCGGCGCCGAGACGACGAACGCCGACCCCGATGACGGGGAGTCGCCGTCCCCGATTCCGGCGTCGACGACCGACTGATTCGGCGCGGTCCGAGCGCCACACCCACAAGGTCTAACCTACCCCGGTCCAACGTCGGGGTATGGCTCGCGTTCCGTTCGGCATCTCTCGGCTGGACTCGATGATCGGCGGTGGCGCACCGCCGGGGAGCGTCGTGCTGGTGGCCGGCGAGGTCGGCGCCGGCGCTCGGGAGTTCATCTACACCAGCGCGGTGATGAACGGACTCGCACACGCCGACGAGGAGCAGTTCGATCTCTACTACGGCGGCCTCCACGACCGAACCCGACTACCTGCTGGCGTTCGCTATCTCTCCTTTACGGCCAGCGAACCCGAACTGACCGAGGAGATGCGCTACGCGATGGAGACCGATCTCGTCGACGCCGCTACCGATCCGATCGACTTCGTCGATCTCTCCTCGGAGTACTTCCAGCTGAGTCAGGTGCCGACCGAGTGGTACTCCTCGATGACCCAGAGCATCACCTCGCTCGGCGCCGACCACGACCGCAAGGACGTACTCGACGCGCTCGGGGATTACCTCAACGACCACGCCGAGGACAGCCTCGTCGTCATCGACTCGATCACCGACCTGCTCAGCCTCGACGACCAGCTTCAGTGGGATGACGTGCCGATGCTGCTCAAGGGGCTCAAGCGGGCCTCGAACCGCTGGGGAGGGCTGATATTGCTTTTGGTCACCGTCGACACGCTCACCGATACGCAACTCGGCCAACTGATGGCGGCGACCGACGGCGCCATGCTGTTCGAGTGGGCAAGCGGCGGCAGCGAGCGCGACCGGACGATGGTCGTCAAGCAGTTCCGCGGCGTCCTCTCGCGATTGGAGGCCGAGAACATCATCCGCTTCGAGACCGAGATCAACGACGCCGGCTTCGACATCAGCGACGTGCGCAAGATACGCTGACTGCGGATGTCACTGATCCGACTGTTATCGGACGCGTTGGTAGGCTGTTCCTACCGGCAGGCGTGGTCCTGCACCTAACCCTTAAGATGGTCGTGCTCCAATACGCGATGAATGGCGAGCGACAAGTCGGGGTCCGAAGAGGTCTCGGTTGCGCTTCCCGCCGACGTACGCGACTGGCTCGGCGACAGGACCAGCAACGGCGAAACCCCCGACGATGTCGCACGGCGACTCCTCGCTGCCCACTACGAACTGGCAAACGGCGAGGGCCCCGATCCCGACGAACTGGCACCCCGCGACGACGCCGTCGACGAGCGCGTCGACCAACTCGATGCCGAATTTCGCGATCTTCTGGACGACGTACGCAAGCGAGTCATCCAACTCAAGCGCGAGACGGACCAGAAGGCCGACCGCGACCACGACCACCCCGAGGTCGCCGACCGCGTCGACGACCTCGAACAGCGCACCGCCGAGGCCGCGGATCGACTGGCCGAACTGGACGACGCCGTCGCTGCCGCCGAGGACAAACTCGCCACCGGCTTCGATAATTACGAGGACATTCTGGAGTACCTGACCGACGAAACCGGCGCGCTCCGCGAGCGGACCGACACGCTGGCTCGCGCGGTGATCGAACTCCGATCGGAGTTCGAACGCATCGCGGCCGACCGCGTGCGTCGGGAGCGCGTCCGCGAACTCAAGCACGCGGCCGCCCAGTACGGCGTCCGAACCGCCGAGTGTGACGCCTGCGAGGCCTCCGTCGACGTGGCGATGCTGACCGCGCCGGAGTGTCCCCACTGCGCTACTCGCTTCACCGACGTTCGTCCCGGCTCGCGTTTCCTCAAACCGAACGTGCTCGAAACGGGCGATCCGCCCGCGCTGGCCGGTAGCGACGATCAGAGCGACGATCTGAACGTCGACCTCGATTCGATCGTCGAGGAGGACCGAGACGTGCCCGACGGCATCGAATGGGCGACGACCGACGGCGGCGAGAGAGCCAGTGACGGGGACGAGCTATCGTCCAGCGATGCACGTCAGGAAACAGAGCGAACTGACGGCGGTGAACCATGAGCGAGGAGTCCGAGGACGACCTCCCGGACGAGCCGCTCGCCGACCTCGCCGCGAGCGTCCGCGACGATGACGACGCCGACACCGAGACGACTGACGCCGACGGTGGGGCCACTGACGATGTCTCCTCGGTCCCTGCCTCCGACGACGCGGACACCGATCTCCCGCCGCTGCCGGGTGAGACAGCTTCGGACCCGAGCCGCGAGGGACCGCTCGGCGATCTCGCGGCGGAGGTCGATCGGCGTCGCGGTGACGCCGACCCAGACGATCTCGACGACCTGTTCACCAGCGAGGATGTCGCTGATCTCGATGTCGATGCGGTCTGGGACCACGTCGAGTCCGGTGGCATCGATGTCGACGTGACTGCCGACGCCGACGACGAGCAGGTCATCGAGAAGGCGAGTTTCTGCCAGCAGTGCGAGTTCTTCGCCGAACCGCCCGCCGTCGGTTGCGAGCACGACGGCACCGAAATCCTCGAACTGGTCGACACCGACAACTTCCGGGTGCGCAACTGTCCGAAAGTCGCCGAAGAAGAGCGACTCGGCGATCTGTAGCGAGTGCGGACTCGGCAAGCACACTGCGGCATCCCGACACCATCGGAACGGGCCGTTTTTCATCGTCAGTCCCGTAGCCGAACACATGCAGTTTTGCGACGCCTGCGGTTCGATGATGAAGTCAGTCGACGGCGAGATGGTCTGTACGAACGACGACTGTGGCGCCACCACCGAGCGCGACGACGATCTTGCCGAGTCGTTCGTCTCGACGGAGGCCCAGAGCGGCGACGAACTCATCGAAACCGAAGAGGGCGCCGAGTTCGAGGGCAAGCCGACCAGCGACGACGTTCACTGCGACGAGTGTGGCCACGGCGTCGCTTGGTACACGATCAAACAGACCGGCTCGGCCGACGAACCGCCCACGCGCTTCTTCAAATGCAAAGAGTGTGGGCACCGCTGGCGGGAGTACAACTGAGCGGGCTGTGCTCGACTGAGCCGACTGTGCTCGCCGGCACGGTCGGAAGTCGCCACCACTTTTTTCATTTTTGCGCCGAAAACCTGCGGGTGCAATGTCCACCGAAACCAGTTCCAAGAGTGGCGACGACAGTTGGGCAACCGACGCCGTCGAGAGCGCCACCGACGACCTTCGTCACGAACTGGAGTCGGCGAGGCGTGACGCGACAGGCAAGAAAGCTCGGGCCATCGAGAAGGCCGAGAATCTGCTCGATCGCGCCGAGCAGGCCCTGAAGAAGCGAACGTAAGCCGCTATTTGCGGTCGGTGGTCCGGCCCCGCGTCGATCGTTATTTTCGGTAGGCTCGTACAGAGCACTCCGTCAGCGAACGGGTCGCTCGGGTGATCGTTGAACGGTGTCCCGGCTTTACGGTTCACTGTGTACGAGAGCGTCTAATGGCTCGTTCCGAGCAACCCCCCATCGATGTCGCCATCACGCGCCGCCTCCTCGACGGCGTCGCCAGCACCGGCGGGGTGGAGATTTCCGATCTCACGCCCCTGTACTTCGCCGTCGATCCGGACGCCCTCACCAGCCTGTTACAGGAGTCAGACGCCGACGTGCGGGTCGACTTCGAGTACGAGGGCCGAACGGTGACGATCACCGATGGTCATCGAGTGACGATTGCCGACGACTTCTGAACGGTGTTGCGAGCGTCGAGTCCGGTGCAAGCAGGCGCTGGGAGCGGACGCGCTGGCGACTGCAAGCGAATCTTCCACGATCGACCGCTATATCCGGCGCTTTCGGTAATACGTTCCGGAGCGTTTTAGCCCGAGGGGTTACATGCGGGAGATATGCGATTACACGACAGGGACGTCAGACAGGACGTGCGCGAACTCGGCGCGTTGCTCGGCGACGTACTCGAAGACCAGACCTCACGGTCGGCCTTCGAGACGGTCGAGACGCTGCGCACGTCGGCGATCGACTATCGGGACGACGAACTCGACTCCCGACAGCCGCTCCACGACGAACTCAACGGGCTCACGCCCGATCGGGAGAGCATCGTCGCCCGCGCGTTCACGACCTACTTCGAGCTGATCAACCTCGCCGAAGAGCGCGAGCGGGTTCGCTCGATTCGGACGGGTTCCCAAGAGGGCACGCTCGAAGACAGCCTCGAGACCGCGTCCGAGGAGCTGTCCGAGATGGACGCCGACGAGGCCCAGCAGGTCCTCGACGACGTGCTCATCGAGCCGACCTTTACCGCCCACCCGACCGAGGCGCGGCGCAAGACGGTCAAGGCGAAACTGCGTTCGGTCGCCAACCACCTCGAAACGCTGGACGAGCGACGCCTCACCAGTAAGGAACAGGGTCAGGTCGAGCGCGACATCGACGCCGAGGTCACGAGCCTCTGGCAGACGCCCCAGGTTCGCAACCGCCGTCCCGAGCCCGAAGACGAGGCCCGGAACGTCCAGTGGTACCTCGAAAACACGCTGTTCGACATCGTCGGCGAGGTGTACGACGAACTCGAAGACGCGCTCGACGACGAGTTCGACGAGGACCTCGACGTTCCCAAGCTGTTCGAGTTCCGATCGTGGGCCGGCAGCGACCGCGACGGCAACCCCTTCGTGACGCCGGAGGTCACCGAGAACACGCTCGAACGCCAGCGCGAGGTCGTCCTCGATCGATATCGCGGCCAACTCAAGCGCCTCTCTGGTGTCCTGAGCCAAGACGGCCACCGGATCGAAGTCGGCGAGCGCTTCGAGAAGTCGATCGCGGCCGACATCGAGCGCCTGCCCGGCGTCGCCGAGGAGATCGAGGAGCGCTACCCCGACGAGCCCTACCGCCAGAAGCTCAAGCTGATGCGCGAGCGGCTTCGCCGCGTCGGCGACGTTCGTCCCGGCGGCTACGAGGACGCCGACGAGATGGCCGACGACCTCGACGTGCTCGCCGAGAGCCTGCGCGCCAACGGCGCCGACTCGGTCGCCGAAGCCCACGTCGATCCGCTGGCCCGCCAGCTCAACACGTTCGGGTTCAACCTCGCCAGCCTCGACCTGCGCGACCACCAGAAGATGCACACGGCGGCCGTCTCCGAGGCGCTCGACCGCGAGGGCATCGACTACGAGGCGATGGACGAAGACGAGCGCGTCGAGACCCTCACGGACGCCATCCTACAGGACGAGCGCGTGATCGACCTCGGCGATCAGGAGGAGCTTTCGGACGACGCCGCGCGCGTCCTCGAACGGTTCGATCGACTGGCCGACTGGCAGGAGGAGTACGGCATCGAGGCGATCGACACGTACGCCGTCTCGATGACCGACGAACCCAGCCACGTCATGGAGGTGCTGTTCCTCGCGGATCAGGCCGATGTCGTCGAACTCCCCGGCCACTGCGGGCTCGACATCGTCCCGCTGCTGGAAACCGAGCGCGCGCTCTCGGGCGCCCGCCGGATCATGGGCACGCTCTACGAGAACGAGGCCTACGAGATGGCCTTGGAAGCTCGGAACAACACCCAGGAGATCATGCTGGGCTACTCCGACTCCAACAAGGAGAACGGCTTCCTCGCCGCCAACTGGTCGCTGTACAAGAATCAGCGGCGTCTCGCCGAGATCTGCGACGACTTCGACGTGACGATGCGGCTGTTCCACGGCCGCGGCGGCTCGATCTCGCGTGGCGGCGGCCCGATGAACGACGCCTTGCTCTCCTTGCCCAACTCAACGGTCACCGGGCAGGTCAAGTTCACCGAACAGGGCGAAGCCATCGCCGAGAAGTACGGCAACCAGCGCATCGCCGAGCGCAACGTCGAGCAGATGCTCAACGCCCAGCTCCGGGCGCGCAAGAACTCGATGGAACAGCCCACCGAGGACGTGCCCGAGGAGTGGTTCGACGTCATGGATCAGATGGCCGACGCCGCTCGCGAGGAGTACCGCGATCTGCTCGAAACCGAGGGGTTCGTTCAGTACTTCGAGGAGGCGACGCCGATCACCGTCATCGAGAACCTCAACATGGGCTCGCGCCCGGCCTCCCGCTCTGGCGAGCGCAACGTCGAGGACCTGCGCGCGATCCCGTGGGTGTTCTCGTGGACCCAGTCCCGGTGTATCCTGCCGGGCTGGTACGCGCTTGCGACCGGTATCGAGGCCTACCTCGACGACGGCGGCGACGTCGAGACGCTCCAGTCGATGTACGAGGAGTGGCCGTTCTTCCAGACGAAACTCGACAACGCCGCGATGGCGCTCGGGCGCACCGACATGGAGATCGCCGCCGAGTACGCCGACCTCGCCACCGAGGATCTGCGCGAGCAGTTCTTCCCCCGCGTCACCGACGAGTACGAGCGCGCCATCGACCACGTCGTCGAGATCACTGGTCGGGACCACGCGATCGACCGCGACTGGCTGCGCGAGAGCCTCGACCGGCGCAACCCCTACGTCGACCCGCTGAACCTGCTCCAGACGCACCTGCTTAGCCAGACCCACCGGACGGATCTGGAAGAGCAGACGCTGCGCCTGACGGTCAAGGGCATCGCGGCCGGCATGAAAAACACCGGATAATTTCGCAGCCCACGTTTTTGCGTCAGGACGCCGACGTGGCCGCGGCGTCCGACTGCGCGCTGCTGTTTGCCCGTCGATTCCGTTAGCGACCGTAGAACCAGCACGTGCACGTGAGGAACGCGACGATCGTCCCGACGGCCGTGCCGATATTGGTGCCAAACGGGACCGGCAGCGCCTGTTGCACCGCCGCGGCAATCGCCGAGGAGATTATGCACAGCGAGTGTGTACGTTTACGTGTACACGTATGCCGACGAAAACGCTGACCATCACAGAGGAGGCGTACGAGCGGTTGAAGGCACACAAACGCGAGGATGAGAGCTTCACGGATACCGTCCTCCGGTTGACCGAGGCCGAGCAGGACGTGATGCGGGGGTTCGGTCTGCTCGCTGACGACGACGGGTTCGCAGAAGCCGCCGGCCGTACTCGTGACGACCTCGCGGACGGCTTCGAAGAGCGACGCGAACGGCGTGAAGAGCGGTTATGAGCATGATTGCACTGGATTCGTCGTTTCTGATCGATTACCTTCGCGGCGTCGACGCCGCTCGGGAATTTCTGGAAACGCAGTCGGAGCCGGTTTACTACGTCCCGACCGTCGTTCTGTTCGAACTGTACCGGGACGCCGCGTGGTCCGATACCGACTCCGTCGGGGCGGTTGCAGATGCCCTCGGATGGGCTGAGCCCCTTCCGCTCGATGCCGACGCGACGCGAGAGGCGGCCGAGATCCACGCCGAGTTGCTCGAAGCCGGCGCGCCGATCAATGCGGCCGACGCGATGATCGCCGGCGTCTGCCGGCACCACGGCGCGGCGCTGGTCACCCGCGACGGCGACTTTGGCGCTGTTGACGAGCTCGAGACCATCACGTACTGATAGGTTCTATTGAATTTCTGGGGAAGGAGCGACGTGACGCTTTCAGCGAGTAGTACAGGGCAAGTAGTTAACGGAGCAGCTATCGATATTCATAGGACTTTCTTATAAAATATCATAGTAAATCGGTCGTCGTCAAACTCTACGTCTTGTCTTTTAATTTCACGGAAATCCTTCTTTTCGTAGAGCCCTTGAGCCGCTTTCTGTCTATGCGTCGTATCCAAGATCAATGTCTCAAAACCGTCGTCCCGTGCTCGATGTTCAAGTTCATCGTAAATTTTCTCACCAAAACCTTGTCCTTGGCTTTCGGAAGCAACACGCATTCGGGTTATCTCAGCTGTTTTCTCGGGTAAATCACCAAGGAACTGTGTGAAATATTCGCTCGGTGGTTTGTACGCCCCCATCGCGGCGATTTGCCCGTTGATTTCTCCAACCAGAAAGTCACCACCTCTATCGAGATAAGCTAATTCGATATCTTCAAGATCAGCATCTAATTTGTCGTCGCCTTCCACAAACGCATCTACGTCATCCATTGGCTCAACATGAAGTTGTAGTACGTGCTTGTGATCAGCGGAGCGATACTGCCGAATAGACAGCTCATTTTCCATATCAGCCCCTTTGAGAGGAAGAATCTAAATCTTGGTGTGAGATACGCCCTTTTTATAGCACCCCTCCGTTCAGTTCGCACCTCTATGTGTCGGCTGACTCAAAGCCATCGCACCAAACGAAAAGAACGGCAGCCCGGCCGCAGCGGCCGGCAGATCGGCAGACAGCGACCCGTCGTCGGTTCAGTTACGTCGTCAGGTAGTAGCGCCCGTCGGCGTCGACGAGCCCCTTCGATTCGAGCGTCCCGAGCGTCTCGAACAGGACGAGTTTCCCGACATCGAGGCGCTTCCGGAGGTCGTCGACGGTCGCGGCGCCGTCGGTCGCAAGCGCGAGGTAGACCAACTTCGCCGTCGGCGACTCGATCGTCTCGGGGAGGGCGTCGGAGCGCGTCTCGCCGACCGATTTTGCGAGGCTCATCCGGACCACTCACCGCCCATGTCGCCGCTGACGTTCGAGCGCCACTGGTCGAAGCCCGACTCGCAGTCGGGACTGTCGTGGATGTGGTCGATGAAGCCGGCGCCGGGGTCGGTCAGTTCGCCGTCGCAAAACGGGCAGGTCGAGGGGTCGGTCCAGTTCGTGGGTTGCGTGCCGTTCATGGCTACCTGAAGATTCGGCGATTTCCCATATAAGCCTATCCGGGATATATTTAAAATGATTCTAGGGCCCTAGTACGGCATACTATGGCAATCAAACTGTTTGGCAACATGTGACGGTATCGCTGCGCGAACTCGCCCCGCGGACGCGAGCGCGTCCCTTTTTGCTCGCGGCCCGCTATGGACGGTCGTGTCATCTGACGCCGAGGCCGGCGCGGGCGAGTCCTCCCGCGTCGAGGTCTACCCTGGCCGGGAGATCGTCGTCGACTTCGACCCCGATCTGACCTTCGAGTGTGTCGAGGACTGCACGTGGTGCTGTCAGCACGGCGTGTTGCTCTACGAGGAGGACTTTTACGAACTCGCGGAACGCGCTCCGTTAGACGAGACGACGACGCAGTTCCGCGGGCAGGACTTCGTCCGCAAGGAAGAGAAAGACCGCGAGGAACACGTCGGCGAGGACGGGCAGGCGTGTTACTTCCTGCGCGACGACGGCCTCTGTTCGCTCCACGCTGAACACGACTGGAAGCCGGCGCGTTGTTCGGTGTTTCCCCTCGCCGTCTCGGTCGAGGACGGTGAGATGCACGTCGGCATCCGCGACTCGGCCCACGAGCACTGCGAGGGGTTGGACGTCAGCGAGCGCCGGGTAATCGACAACCTCGACGCCTTTCTGCCGGAACTGCTCTGGGAACTGGACGATCCCGCGAGCGAGCGCGAACTGTAGCCGAGGGGGATTCACTCACGTGCCGACGCATTCGAGCGGGACGCCGTCGCTTCGGTCACGATGCTCGCCGTCGTTTCGGCCGTCGGGACTTTTCAAGCGAGCACGACTGCGGTTTATGCACAGGTTCGTGGTCTGTCCCGACAGGGCGGGAGACCGCCCGGAGTTCCTATGGCACGAACACACATCACCGACGACGACGAGGGAAAGCAGGTCGTAAACGACCGCGGCGACCAGATCGGCATCGTCAAAGAGGTACGCGCCGGCACGGCCCACATCGACCCCGATCCGGGGCTGACGGACTCGCTGAAGTCCAAACTCGGCTGGGGCGACACCGACGAGGACACGTACCCGCTTCAGGAGAACATGATCGAGGACGTTACCGACAGCGAGGTCCACGTCCGCAGCGACATGTAGGCCTCGTCAACGGGCTTTTTTGGCGTCAACGCGTCGCCGTTTTCCACTCGCGCAGTCCCACGACCGCTCCATCGATATCTTCGGCCGGCGCGTCAACGGCGGCCCAGCGGAACATCGGTGCGACCGCCGGGGGATCGCGCCCGTCGTCGCCCGAGAGGCCGGTCGATACCTGCCCCGGATCGACGCAGCCGACCGTCTGCTCTAGGTCCGCCGCGAACCCGCGTGCGATCGCTTCCGCTGCGGCCTTCGACACCGCGTAGGAGCCGATCCCGGGCGTCCCGTCGCGTGCAACCCGCCCTGTCGGCACCAGCACTCGGGCCTCTGGAGCGAGGTGTGGCGCTGCTTCGCGCAGCGTCGCAAACACCCCGCGGGCGTTGGTCCGGAGATGATCGTCGTACGCCGCGTACGCCTCGTCGTCGATCGGCGTCTCGCCGGGAGTGCCGTGGTAGACGCCGGCGCAGGCGACGACGATATCGATCTCCCCGCCAACTCGCACGGCCGTTCCCAGCAGGCGCTCGACGTCGTACTCGTCGCGTACGTCCGCACGGACGCCCGTCACAGTTCCGCCCTCGGCCTCGATATCCTCGACGAGCGCGTCTACGTCGTCGGCCTCGCGCGCACAGCAGACGACGTGTGCGCCCGCCGCCGCGAACTCCTCGGCCACCGCTCGCCCGATCCCCCGCGTCGCTCCTGTCACGACAGCCGTGGCGTCGTCCATACCGTTCCTATGGTGTGATGACTCGTAAATCCGAACCCTGTCGGTCGGTGAACCGCCTGCCCTGCCGGGACTACTTGCATTTAACTTTCGTCCGCCCTACCGTCCGTTCATGCAACCGCTGTCGGGCCGCTCCGTCGCCGTCGTCGGCGGCGGGTTCGGCGGACTATCGAGCGCCTGTCACCTCGCCGACGCCGGCGCCGACGTGATGTTGATCGAGAAGAACGACCAGCTCGGCGGCCGGGCCAGCCGGCTCGAACGCGACGGGTTCCGGTTCGACATGGGCCCCTCGTGGTATCTGATGCCCGACGCCTTCGAGCGTTTCTTCGGTAACTTCGACCGGCATCCCGAGGAGTACTACGATCTCGAACGACTCGATCCCCACTACCGGATCTTCTTCAAAGACGGCGATCAGGTCGATCTGCTGCCCGACCTCGACGCCAACAAGGAGACGTTCGAGTCCTACGAAGACGGCGCTGGCGACGCGCTGGGGCGCTATCTCGACCAGTCCCGCGAGAACTACGAGGTCGGCATGGAACACTTCGTCTACACCGACCGGAGCCGGCCCCGCGACTGGCTCGACCGGAACGTAATCAAGAACGCCCGCGGGCTCTCGCTGATCGGCTCGATGCAGGACCACGTCGAGGACTACTTCAAGCACCCCAAACTCCAACAGATCGTCCAGTACACGCTCGTCTTCTTGGGCGGCTCGCCGACGAACACGCCCGCGCTGTACAACCTGATGAGCCACGTCGATTTCAACCTCGGCGTCTGGTACCCCGACGGCGGGATGGGCGCGGTCGTCGACGGCATCGTCGAGTTGGGCGACGAACTCGGCGTCGAGTACCGAACCGGCGAACCCGTCACCGAGATCAAAGGTCGGGAGAACGCCTTCCGTGTCGAGACCGAACGGGGCGCCCACGAGGTCGATCTCGTGGTCAGCGACGCCGACATGGCCCACACCGAACAGGAGCTGCTCCACCCGCAAAACCGGCAGTACGACGCCGACTACTGGGACGACAAGACGTTCGCGCCCTCGGCGTTCCTGCTGTATCTCGGCGTCGAGGGCGACGTGCCCGAACTCGCCCACCATACGCTGGTGCTGCCGACCGACTGGCACCAGCACTTCGACGAGATTTTCGAGGAGCCGGAGTGGCCCGACGATCCGGCCTACTACCTCTGTGTCCCCTCGAAGACCGACGACTCGGTCGCTCCCGAGGGCCACAGCAACCTCTTTGCGCTCGTCCCGATCGCGCCCGGCCTCGACGACGACGAGGCCACCCGCGAGCGCTACCGAGACCTCGTCCTCGACGACATCCGCGAGAACACGGGCACCGACCTGCGGGACCGGATCGTCGTCGAGGAGCAGTTCACCGTCTCGGATTTCGCTGACCGGTACAACAGCTACGACGGCACCGCCCTCGGGATGGCCCACACGCTGACCCAGACCGCGCTATTCCGGCCGAATCACCGGTCGGACGCCGTCGACGGGCTGTACTTCGCCGGTTCCTACACCAACCCCGGCATCGGCGTCCCGATGTGTCTGATCAGCGGCGAGCACGCTGCTGCCAAGGTCGTCGAGGACTACGGCGAGTAGCAAGATGAGCCCGACTCCCGACGACGAGAACGGCGGCGCGAGCGACCGTGGCGTCGCAGACGCGTCCGACGGCGATGCCGACGACGACCCGGCCACTGGCCAGTACGCCACGCTCGGCGCGAAGCTTCGGCGCCTGTTCGTGCTCTCTCGGCCGCGCTTTTGGCTGTATCTCGCCGGACCGGTGCTCGTCGGGGCGGTCTACGGCGCCAGCGAACTCTCGGATCTGGCGTCGCCGCTCGTTCTCGCGCTCTTTGCGTACTTTCTCCTGCCGGCGAACGTGTTTCTGTACGGCATCAACGACGTGTACGACGCCGATATCGACGCCGAAAATCCGAAAAAGGAGGCCGACGCCCGCGAAGCGCGCTTCGGCGGCGAGCCCTTCGTCGTCTACGCCGTGGCAGTCTGTGCGCTGGCGGCGGTCGCGCTGATCGCGCTGGTGCCCGATCCCGCTCAGTTCTGGCTCGTCGGGTTCGTGATCCTTGGTTCGCAGTACAGCGCGCCGCCGCTGCGGTTCAAGACGACGCCGCTGCTGGACTCGGTCTCGAACGGGCTGTACATCCTCCCCGGCGCGGCGGCCTACGCCGCACTGGCCGGCGCGCAGCCGCCGACGCTTGCGATCGCCGGCGGCTGGCTCTGGGCGATGGGGATGCACACGTTCTCGGCGATTCCGGATATCGA
The DNA here is from genome assembly GCF_900215575.1 of Natronoarchaeum philippinense. Taxonomy (NCBI): domain Archaea; kingdom Methanobacteriati; phylum Methanobacteriota; class Halobacteria; order Halobacteriales; family Natronoarchaeaceae; genus Natronoarchaeum; species Natronoarchaeum philippinense. The sequence goes on from NZ_OBEJ01000008.1 coordinate 33,762, forward strand.
GCCCGACCGCCAAGCGGGCATCGAGACGACGGCGACGCGGCTCGGAGAACGCGCGACCTACGCCTACTGTGCGCTCACGTGGGCGCTGGCGGCCGCCGCGTTCGGCGCGGTCGATCTCCGCCTCGGCGTCGCGCTTTTGGTCTACCCGCTGTTGGCCGTCGGCGTCCCGCTCGGCGGCATCGCCGTCGATCGAGCGTACTGGTGGTTCCCCGCGATCAACACCGTCGTCGGCGCCGCGCTGACGATGGGCGGGCTGTGGGTGCTCGCGGGAGGGCTGGCCATATGAAGCCGAACCTCCGCTGGAACCGTCGCGTTGATATGTTCACCGTTCGGAGTGTCACCCGATGAACGAGGGGTGCTGCTGCCGATGAATCGGCAGGAGATCGAGCGCCGGCTGGACGCCCTCGTCCGGGACAACCGGGTGACGATCGCCATCACGTTCCCGCTGGTCGGCGTCGCCCTGCTGATCGCCGCTGCCGAGGGGGCCATTCCCCAGCGAATCGCGTTCAACCCGCTGTTGTTGCTCGGCGCGGTGCTGGTGATGCGCCTGCCGCTGATCGGCGGCTTGGCGCCGCTGGTCGATCGGCGCGCGCTGGTCGGTCTCGCAGTGCTCGCGGGCTTTACCTACGGCGTCGAACTGTTCGGCGTCCACACCGGCGTCCTCTACGGCGAGTTCGAGTACCTGATCGACCTCGGGCCGATGCTGCTGGGCGACGTTCCGCTCGCCCTTCCCGTGTTTTACTTCCCGATCCTGCTCAACAGCTACCTGCTCGTGGCCTTGCTTGCGGACGGCCGCCTCGACTGGTGGGCGCGCCTGCTCGCGGTCCTGTGTGTCGTCGTCGGGATGGACCTCGTCCTCGATCCCGGCGCCGTCGCGCTCGGCTTCTGGGGCTGGGAGACGCCCGGCGCGTACTACGGCGTCCCGGCGCAGAACTACGTCGGCTGGGTCGCCTCCGGCATCGTCGCGGTCGCCGTGCTCACGGTCTCGCTCGACCGCGACAAACTCGGGCGCCGTCTGGAGCGCTGCGAGTACGTCCTCGACGATCTGATCAGCTTCGGCGTCCTCTGGGGGCTGGTGAACCTCTATTTCGGCAACTACGTCCCGGTCGCGCTCGCGGTCGCGCTGCTTTTGGTGCTGGTCCGTGCCGATCGGTTCGACGTTGCCGGCCTGACGGGTGGTCAGGTCTCCGGCCCCGCAGACGACTGATCGAAAACGAGTCCGCAACTAGTCCGGCGTCACGGCGGTGTCGACCGCTCCGCGGCCCGATCGGGGCGGGTCGGGAAACGACACCGCACTCGCGCGGCGAAACACCGCTTCGGGATCGCGGTTCCACTGCCAGTGCCAGCGCGTTCGGGCGGCGAGCCAGAGTTTGCGGGCCGTCGAGAGGCTCGGCTCGGTGTTGACCACGTCGTACTCACATCCCCGGATCAGCCGATGGTGGTCGGCGTACAACACGGCTGCCAGCAACACCGGGAACTGGCAGTCGTCGGGCAGATACTTGATGCCTGCGACGCCCTCTCGGTAGAGCCGTTCGGTCCGGCGAAGTTCGGCGCGAACGGCGTCGCCGACGCCCGGCGAGAACTCCAGCCGCCGGATCTGGTCGGGATCGACGCCGTGCTCGCGCAGGGTCGACTCGGGCAGGTAGACCCGATCACGGTCGACGACGTCCTCCCGAACGTCCCGGAGGAAGTTCGTCATCTGGAACGCCTCGCCGAGCGCGACGGCGTGGGGCAGGGCCGTCTCGCGGCGCTCGGGATCCATCACCTCGGTCATCATCACGCCCACGGCCGAGGCCGACCCGCGCATGTACGCTTCGAGGTCCTCGTAGGTCTCGTAGCGGTCGGTGTCGATGTCGGATTTCATCGCGTCGACGAACGTGTCGATCTCGGACTCGGAGATGTCGTGCTCGACCGCTAGCTCGCGGAACGCCGAAAGCACAGGCCCTTCGGGTTCTTTCTCGCCGAGCGCTTGCGCCCGGAGCGATTCGAGTTCGGCGGCCTGCTCTTCGGGCGGAACGCCGTCGGCGTCGTCGACGATCTCGTCGGCGACCCGGAAGAACGCATAGAGTACGTACGTTGGGTAGCGAACGCGCTCGGGGAGAAACCGCGTTGCAACGTGGAACGTGCGACCCGTCTGCCGCTGGATCGCTTTCGACTGTGCGATCTGTCTGTCGTCTACCATATCAGCCCCGGGCGGCGCGCGGCTGACAGGTGATCCCGTCCGGTGGACATGGTGTGTGACCGATCTAGGGAGGCTTCAAGTATAATAATTGGTGTGTCGGATACAATAATCCGGGCCGGCGAGCGGTTTTCGGACACCAGTCCAGGGGCGTTCGCCGGAGTTGCCAGTCGGCGGCTGGCGATACTCGCGGCGACCCGTGCGTTTAGGATCTGTCGAGACCATCCGCCTGTATGCGCTACCTTCTGGCGACCGATTCGGTACACACGACCGCAGCGGCCTGTGATTACCTACAGGGTCGTCTGGACGCCGACGACGCGGTACTCGCGGTCCACGTTCGGTCGCCGGCCGACGAGGACGCACGCGACGGTCGGGAAGCGCTGAACGTCGCAACCGTTCGGCTCGGCGCCGTTGCCGGGCTCGAGATCGACCAGCGCACTGGGTCGCCCGCCGAAGAACTGCTGGCGGCCGCCGACGAGTGGGACGCCGAGGAACTCGTCTTGGGCGCCCGCGGCGGCGCACCCGGCACCGAGAGCGCCGTCGGATCGACGACGCGAGCGGTGCTCGACGCCGCAACTCGGCCGGTCGTGATCGTGCCTCAAGAAGACCTGTAAGTCCGACTTACTCCGCGTCGGCGAGTTCGTCGGCCAGCATCGGCAGGAACGTCCCGATGTCCGAGACCATCCCGATCGCCTGCGCGCTGCCCCGGTCCATCAACTGCGTGACCGTCGAGGGGTTGATGTCGACGCAGACGAGCTTCGTCGTCGAGGGCAGGCAGTTGCCCACCGCGACCGAGTGAAGCAGCGTCGCGAGCATGATGACCAGATCGGCGTCGTGGGCCTGCTCGCGGATCGCGTTCTGGGCCTCGATCGAGTCGGTGATGGTGTCCGGCAGCGGGCCGTCGTCCCGGATCGACCCCGCCAGCACGTAGGGCACGTCGTTGGTGACACACTCGTACATCACGCCGCTCTGGATGGCGCCGTTCTCGACGGCCTGCTCGATGCCGCCCTGTCGGCTGATCTCGCTGATCGTGTAGATGTGGTGCTTGTGGCCCTTGCGCGGGTGTTCTAAGGTTTCTACGTCCATCCCGAGCGAGGTGCCATAGAGGTCGCGCTCGATGTCGTGGACGGCGAAGCCGTTGCCCGCCGAAATGGCGTCGACGTACCCCTCGCGCACGAGTTCCGCGAGGTGGCCGGCGCCGCCGGAGTGGACGACCGCCGGTCCACAGACCGCGAGCACGTTGCCCCCATCGGCTTTCGTCTCGGCGATGGCGTCGGCGATCTCGCCGATCAGCGACTCGGAGGGGCGCTCGCTGGAGACGCCGCCCTGCATGAAGCCGAACGTGTTCTCGCCGTCGCGGGGACGCTCGGGCGGGTCGACTCGAATTCCCGTGTCGCCGGTCACGATCAGATCGCCCTCTTCGACGGCGTTGAGCACCTTGGTGTACGCTCTTGGCGCGGCGTCGTCTCCCGAGTCGCCCGGCTCGACGACGAGCGCACAGTCCATCTCGACGTTCTCGACGGCGAGCCATTCGCCCTCGTACCGAACGGCCGTCGGGTGGTTCGTCGTCGAGTAGAAATCGACCGGGACGACGCCGTCCTCCGGTGCGCGTTCGAGCGTCGCATCGGCGGGGTCCGACAGCGTCGCGCCGATCTGGTGGAGTTCGTGGACGATCTCCCGTAGCTCGGGCTCGCTGTCGGCCGACACCGCCAACCGGCAGTACGACTCTTCGTGCTTGTGACGGCCGATCTCGAACTCCTCGACCTCGAAGGAGCCGCCCAGATCCATCACGAGGCTGAAACACCGACCCATCGTCCCCGAGTCGATGATGTGGCCTTCGAGTTCGACCGTGCGCGTGGGACTCATCGGGTGTGTAGACGCGTGACGCCGGCAAGAGGATTGTGGGCCGGAGAGTCGGGATGGGTGTCCGCCCTCTCGTACCGTGCTACTCGAACCGCTCCCGAATCCGGTCGCCGGCTGCCAGTCCCGTGCCGAGCGCGGCGTGGGCTCGGGCTTCGCCGGCGACCCAGTCGCCCGCGAACCACAGCCCGTCCTCGGCGACGGCGTCCAGCAGGTCCGTATCGACGCCGTCGTCGGGCAGCGCCAGCCCCCAGCGCTGGTGATCCGCCCATTCGGGATCGGCGAGTCGGTCGTCGAGCAGGTCGGCCACCAGCGGGAGGGCTTCCTCGATCACGGCCTCGCCGTCGGCGTCGTAGCGCTCGGCCGACCAGTCGGGCGCCATCTGGACGATCAGCAGGTCGCCGTCGGGAACGTGGCCCGGCTTGCACGCCTCTCTGGAGAGCCAGCCGATCTCGTGGTCGCCGTCCGTGTTGACCAGCGCGTAGTACGGCACGTCGAGGTCGAAGGTATAGGAGAGCGCGAGCGACCAGATCGTCCGGTAGGGAACGTCCCGGAGCGCCTCGACGAGCGCGCCGCTTTGCTCGTGATCCCAGTCGGCCGCCGCGAGCAGGTCGCCGGTCTGGGGCGCCGGCGGCGTCAAGACGACGCCGTCGAACGGGCCGAACTCGCGGCCGTCCGCGGTCGCCACGTGCCACTCGTCGGTTTCGCGCGCCAGCCCCACGACCTCCGCCCCAGTCTCGACGGCGGCGTCGCTCCGGTCGGCCAGACGCCCGGCCAGCGTCTCGATGCCGCTTTCAAATGTCCACTTGGCGTCGTCGGCGTCACGCCCTTCCGAAATCTCGCCGTCGGCATCGAACGTCCAGACCGGTTCGTCGATGTCGACGAGCCCTTCGGAGACCTCGCTCGTGAGCAAGTCCGCGACGCGCTCGTCGTCGTTCTTGACGTAGTTCGCGCCGTAGTCGTAGACGGCGCCGTTTCGGGTCCGTGTGGCGGTACGGCCGCCGACCCGACCGGCGCGCTCGAACAGCGTCACCTCGACGGCCGTGTCTCGCAGCGTGGCTGCGACGCCGGTGCCCGAGACGCCTCCGCCGACGACGGCGATCGCCGCGTCGCTCGCGTTGTCCATCGTCCGAAGGTGGGGACCGACGCCGCAAAAAACCGTCCGTCCCCGGTCTCGTCTGCCGTCGGCACGTCGCTACTCGTCGGGGTCGGCCGCGAACAGTTCCTCGTGGCGTCCGGCCAGATCGGTGTACGCGCCCGACGCGAACTCCTCGTGGATGCGATCGACGTCGATGGTCGTCTCCGACAGCGGCGTCACCTGCGCCGGGACGCCGCGAGCGAACGAGTCGGCCGGGATCGAGTACCCCTGCGGGACGACGGTGCCCGAGGCGACGATCGACCCCGTGCCGACGCTGACCTCGGAGTTCAGCGTCGCGTTGAACCCGATCAGCGCGCCGTCGTCGACGACGGCGTCGTTGCAGACGGCGCCGTGGCCGACCATCACGTCCTCGCCGACCGACGAGGCGTGGAGGACGGCGGTGTCGCCGACGTGGGCCTGCCGGCCGATCCGAACCGGTCCCACGTCCCCGCGCAGGACGACGCCCGGCCAGATGCTGGCGTCGGCCGCGACGGTCACGTCGCCCACGAGCGTCGCCTCGCGGCTCACGCGTGCGCTCTCGGCCACGTCGGGGCGGTCGCTCTCGAACGCGTAGGTTCTGGAGTCGTGCATGTGAACTGCTACCGCTGCACGAAAAGTAACTCTTGGCAGTTGTCGGGTTCCCGAGAGTCCGGCGCGTTCAGGCCGCTCGGGCCAGTCGACGGTCGGTCCCGGTGAGCAGTCCATCGACGTGCCGCCGCAGTTCGGCCAGCGCAGAGAGCACCGGATACGTCGTCTCGCAGTCGGCGTAGAGATACTCCCCGAGGTCGTCGATCCCGGCCGGCAACGAGCGTCGCTGGTCCTGCAGCGTCGCCTGCCGGTCCGCTGCGATCTCGTCACAGCGGTCCCGAACGGATCGAAGCCGCTCTCTGGTGAGCCGAAGGGCGTTGAACTCCAGCTCGTCCAATGGCTGTCCGACGAGCGCGTCGATGTCGGCGCTCAGATCGTCGATGGTGTCGCTGACCGTTTCGATCGCTGCTCGCTCGGCGTCGACGATCCCGATCAGTTGTTCGCGGCTGTCGATCGCCTGTTGGGTCGCTTCGAGCAGTTTCTGTTTGAGATGCGGATGGAACTGCGCGCAGTTCGTGAGCGCCGCGGCGAGTTCCTCGCTCAACTCTCCGGCGACGCTGGCGGCGTAGGGCTGGTCGTACTCCTCTCTGTAGTGGGGGACGCTCATCACCGTCTCCTCGTAGGCGTCCCGGACGACTCGCAGACCGCTGGCGTCCCGGCGCGTCAGGGTTCGGTCGACGCCCGACTGCGGGCGGTCGGCGTCGAGGTTGCGCACCCGCTTGGCGAACTGCTCGAACGCCTGCTGTTCGTCGACGAGCCATCGCCGCTCGCGGCGGACGGACGCTTCGGCCGCTTCGAGTGGTTGGGTGTGGCGTTCGGATTCCACGACGCCGGCTAGTCGTCGCCCATCCCGCTTAAAACTGTCTACAATATTATATTTTGCACGCATGTCGTCTACTGATGGGTACGTTCGGGTACGTAGTCGCTGTCGCGTCGCGTTTTTGCACGAATCTCTATACTACTATAGAGCTGCACGTACCGGGACAACACCTCGCATACGTCTCATAGCAGGCTACTTACTGCATTGCCGTCTCCCTCCGGGTGATGTCACGGTTTCACTCGGGCGCCGCCGATCTCGGGACGGAGGTGTCTCCCTGACGATGCCACGCGAGGAGTACCGTCAGCAACTCGACGCGTTGCGGGAGAACGTCTGTGACCTGAGCGCGCTCGTGCTCGACCGACTCCGTCAGGCCCTGACCGCGCTCGACGGCGGCGACGGCGATCTCGCCCGCGAGGTCGTCGAGGGCGACGCCGAAATCAACCGGCGATATCTCGACCTCGAACGCGACTGCATCGACCTGCTGGCGCTCCAACAACCCGTCGCGGGCGACCTGCGCTTTATCGCGGCGTCGTTCAAGATCCTCACCGATCTCGAACGGATCGCCGACCTCGCCGCCAATCTCGCCGGCTACGCGCTCGATCTCGACCGCGAGACGTACCCCGACGTTGATCTCCAGCGCGTCGGCGCGCTGACAGTCGAGATGGTCGAGGACGCCATGGCAGCCTACGCCGACGACGATGTCGAGGCGTGCCGGGCGATCGCGGAGCGAGACGACGAGGTCGACGCGCGCTGTGAGCGCGCTAGCCAGCGCATCGTCCGGGATCTCCTCGAACGCGAGTTCGACGCCGGCGACACCGACGATCTGCTCGGCGATGTCTCGGCGTTCTTGCTGACGATCCGTGATCTCGAACGCGTCGGCGACCACGCCGTCAACGTCGCTGCACGAACGCTGTACGCAGTCGAAAACGACGACGAACTGATCTACTGAACTCCGACAGATGACAGCTACTACGCCATGACGACGAACGGAACCAACGAGCCGATCGAGCGAAAGGTCCAGCTCACCGGCGGTTCGACGTACACTATCTCCTTGCCGAAGGAGTGGGCGACCGACAACGGCGTCGAAACCGGGACACCGCTGGACATCTACGCGGCCGACGACCGGATCGTCGCCGCGCGAAAGTCCGGTGCGGAGGGCCGTACCGTCGAGATCGACGCGGGCGACTGTACGCCCGACGCGCTGGGCGATACGGTGTTGACGGCCTATGTCGCGGGCTACGACGAGATCGTTCTCACCAGCCCGATCGAGTTCGACGCCGAGCGTCGGCGTGCCGTCCGCGCTGCGGTGACCCGCCTCGTCGGCGTCGAGATCCAGTCCCAGACGCCGACTCGTATCGAGATCCGGAGCCTGCTCGACGGCGCCGAGGTGTCGCTGCGCCAGACGGTCGTCCAGATGCGCCTGACCGCCCTGACGATGCACGAGGACGCCGTCCGCGCAGTCGTCGAGGGCGACGCCGATCTCGCCCGGCGCGTGATCGACCAAGACGACGACGTGGATCGGCTGTTCGGACTGGTGAGCCGCCAGTTCCACCGCGGGCTGGCCGACTTCCGGGCCGCGGTCGCGTTCGACGTCGATCGGCTCGACGCCTTCGCGTACTACCGTATCGCCCGCCAGCTAGAGCGCATCGCCGACCACGCCGAGAAGATCGCTGGCGTCGCCGAGCGCCGGTCGGAGGCGCCCCCGGCGGATCTGGGCGACGAACTGACCGACCTCGGCGAGCGCGCCCGCGAGATCGTCCGGACGGCGCTGGACGAACAACTCGACGACCCCTCGCTGTCGGGCCTGCAGGACGCCGACGCGCGCCGGGACGCCGTCCTCGACGACGCCTCGGGGATCGACCGGCGCCTCTACGACGGCGATGTCGAGGAGGCGCACCTGCTGGCGACGGTGCTCGACAGCGTTCGGCGGACCGCCGAGTACGGCGCCAACGTCGCCGAGATGGGACTCCAGTCCGCGCTACGCACCACCGACACCGAGGGCGCCGACGAGGACGCCCTGTCGAGTTGAGCGCCACCGAGGACGCCCTGTCGACCGACACGCTCCCCGCTGTGCCCTCCCCACTGTCTTCTTCCTACTCCCCGATCGAGACCACCAGCACCGTCCGTTCGGCGTCCTCGACGACGCGCTCGGTGACGCTGCCGAGGTTCTCTAACCGGTCCCGCCCGGTCCGGCCGTGGGTGCCGATGGCGATCAGATCGGCATCGTTCTCCTCGGCGTAGGACAGGATCTCCTTGTGGGGCGTCCCGTCGGCGATCGCCGTCGTGAACTCGACGCCGGCGTCGTCCAGTCGCTCCTCGACGCGCTCGATGGCGTCCTCGGCTTGCCCGCGTAGCGTGGCCATCACGTCGTCGCGCTCCTCGTCCTCGGCGGCGAGGTAGACCCGTCGGTCGATCACCGAGAGCGCGTGCAGCCGGGCGTCGTGATTGTCGGCGATCTCGATGGCGTGGTCCAGCGTCTGTTCGGTCCCGTCGCTCCCGTCGGTCGGCACCAGAATGTCGTCGTACATCGTCTCGCCCCGTATGGTTTGTCAGCCCGTGGCATAAACCCCATGCCGTCGCGGGGCACGGCGGCAGAGTGCCCCGACCACCGTCGGCGGGCGCTCGCCTCGCTCCTATGGACCAAGCAACTTTGTCCCCGGCCACGTACCCCACGCCATGCGAGTCGCACTTCTGGCGCACGAGCGATTCCCCGACGACGCCAAGACCGCGCTCGGCATCCTCCGGTACGCCGAGCACGACGTGGCCGCGGTGCTGGATCGAGATACCGCCGGGACGCGGGTCAACGAGCACGTTCCAGACGTGCAGGACGCACCGATCGTCTCGGATATCGACGCCGTCGACGCGCCGATCGACGCGCTGATCGTCGGCGTCGCCCCGATCGGCGGCGGCTTCGAACCGTCGTGGCGTCCCGACGTAGTCGGCGCTCTCGAACGCGGCTGTGACGTAATCGCCGGCCTGCACTACTTCCTCGCCGAGGACGAGGAGTTCGCCCGACTGGCCGACGAGAACGACTGCGAACTCCGGGACGTGCGCAAACCGCCTGAGGATCTCACGGTCAGCGAGGGCCGGGCCGGCGAGGTCGACGCCGAAGTGATCCTCACCGTCGGCACCGACTGCAACACCGGCAAGATGACGACGACGATGGAACTGGCCCGCGCCGCCGCCGAAGCCGGCCACGACGCCGCCGTCGTGCCGACGGGCCAGACCGGCATCATGATCGAGGGGTGGGGCGTCCCGATCGACCGGACGATCTCGGATTTCACCGCCGGCGCCGTCGAGCGAATGATCCTCGAAGCCGGCGACGACCACGACTACCTCTTCGTCGAGGGGCAGGGTAGCATCGTCCACCCGGCCTACTCGGCGGTGACCTGTGGCATCCTCCACGGCGCGATGGCCGACAGACTGGTGCTCTGTCACGAGGCCGGCCGCGAGGCGATCCACGGCTACGAGGACTTTCCCCTGCCGCCGATCGAGACCTACGTCGACCGGTACGAGAATCTCGCCGCGCCCGTCCACGAAACCGAAGTCGCCGCCGGCGCGCTCAACACCTCGGCGTACGACGAGCCGGCGGCGCTCGACGCCGTCGACGAGTTTGCCGACGCCATCGACGCGCCCGCCGCCGACCCGATCCGACAGGGCGTCGACGACTTACTGGAGGTCCTGCTGTGACGCTCGACGCCGACTTCGAGACGCTCTCGCTCGACACGGAACGTCCATTCACGATCGCCCGCGGGACGACCGAAACCGTCGAGTACCCGCTCGTCAGGATCAGCGACGGCGAGGGCAACGAGGGGATCGGCGGCGCGGCGCCGGCCCGCCACTACGGCGAGACCGCCGAGACGGTGGCGGCCGTCCTCCCCGATCTGCTCGACGCCGTCGCGGAAGTCGGCGATCCCCACGCGCTCGCCCGGATCGAGCGCAGGCTCGCCGAGGTCGTCCAGCGGAACCCCGCCGCCCGCGGCGCCGTCAGCGTCGCGCTCCACGATCTCGCGGCCAAGCGCGCCGGGCTCCCGTTGTACCGGCTGTGGGGACTCGACCCCGACCGGGCGCCCGAGACCTCCTACACCGTCGGCCTCGACGACGTGGAGACGATGGCCAACCACGCCCGCGAGGCGGTCGATCGGGGCTTCTCGACGCTGAAAGTCAAACTCGGAACCGACCGGGACCGCGAGATCGTCCGAACGATCCGCTCGGCCGCGCCCGACGCCGCCCTGCGGGTCGACGCCAACGAGGCGTGGTCCCGCGCCGAGGCCGTTCGGATGGCCGAGTTTCTGGCGGACTTCGGCGTCGAACTGCTCGAACAGCCCGTCCCGGCCGACGAGCCCGACGCCCTGCGCCGGGTCTACGAGGCCTCGCCGCTCCCGATCGCGGCCGACGAGAGCTGTATTCGACTGCCGGACGTGCCCGCCGTCGCCGACCGCGCCGACGTGATCGTCATCAAGCTCTCGAAGTGCGCGAGCCTGCGCGAGGCACGGCGGATGATCCACGCCGCCGAGGCCAACGGGCTCGACGCCATGCTGGGCTGTATGGTCGAGGCCAACCCCTCGATCGCTGCGATGGCCCACCTCGCCCCGCTGGCGACGTACGCCGATCTCGACGGCTCGCTGCTCCTTGACGATGACCCCTTCGACGGCGTCCCGATGCCCGACGGCGAGATCGACCTCGCGGCTCTCGACAGTCCCGGCACCGGCGTCCGCGAGCGATGAGCTGCCGCGGATCAGCCAGCCCTCAGCCCCGGCCGCGGCTGTCGCTACCCAAACCGTAACGGCGGTCCCGCCCGTCGAACCCGCGTATGCAACGGCGACGACTCGGCGACACCGGCTGGAACGTGACGGAGATCGGACTCGGAACGTGGAACGTCGGCTCGGACTGGGGCGACGTGTCCGAGGAGGAAGGCCGCGCCGCGATCCGCGCGGCGCTCGACGAGGGCGTCGACTTCGTCGACACGGCCGACGTGTACGGCGACGGCCGCAGCGAACGGCTCATCCGCGAGGTGCTGGCCGAGCACGACGCCGAGCCGACGGTCGCAACGAAGGCCGGACGCCGCCTCGATCCCCACGTCGCGGCGGACTACGACCGCGAGCACATCGAGCAGTTCGTCGACCGGAGCCGCGAGAACCTCGGCGTCGAGACGCTGGATCTGCTGCAACTGCACTGCCCGCCGACCGACGCCTACTACCAGCCCGAGACGTTCGACGCGCTGGCCGACCTCGCCGACGCCGGCAAGATCGACCAGTACGGCGTCAGCGTCGAGCGCGTCGAGGAGGCGCTCAAGGCCATCGAGTATCCGGGCGTCGAGACGATCCAGATCATCTTCAACCCGTTCCGCCAGCGCCCCGCGGAACTGTTCTTCGAGGAGGCCAAACGCCGCGACATCGGCGTCATCGTGCGCGTCCCGCTCGCCTCGGGCCTGCTGACGGGCAAACTCGACCGTGACACCGAGTTCGCCGAGGACGACCACCGCAACTACAACCGCGACGGCGACGCCTTCGACGTCGGCGAGACGTTCGCGGGCGTCCCCTACGATGTCGGCCTCGACGCCGTCGAGAAACTCCGCCCGCTCGTGCCCGAGGAGATGACGATGGCCCAGTTCACGCTCCGCTGGATTCTCGATCACGACGCCGTCTCGACTGTGATCCCCGGCTCGACCGATCCCGAACACGTCGCTCAGAACGTCGCGGCCGCCGGCTTCGACTCCCTGTCGCACGAAACTCACGGCGCGGTCCGCGACATCTACGACGCCCACGTCCGCGAGCACGTCCACCAGCGCTGGTGAGTCGTCCGTAATTTCTCCCTTGCTAGCGCCGGTCGACGCGTTCGGGCACCGGGCGTGCCGATGCCCGCCGGCCGCCGCTGTCCGCCAGCACTCGCTCGGCGAGCGCGCCGACCGACACTCGTTCCTCGCGCCCGGTTTCGAGCACCCTGACCGGGAGCGTCTCCCCACCTGCTTCGCGGTCCCCGGCGACAGCGACATAGGGCACCCGCTCCCGATCCGCGCGGTCGAGACGTTCGCCGACGGTCGCCTCCCGGGCGTCGATGTCAGCTCGCACGTCCGCCGATCGCAACTCGTCGGCGGCGTCCTCGCAGACGCCGACGTGGCGGTCGTCGATCGGCACCAGCCGAACCTGTGTCGGTGCCAACCAGACCGGCAGTCCGACGCGTTCGGACGCCGTCGCGCGGACCGCGAGCGCGGCGATCGTCCCCTCCACGTCACCGACCGGCGCGGCGTGGACCAGCACCGGTGGCTCCTCATTCACCTCCGCTTCGATGCCAAAGCGCGTCGGCGTCGCGGTGTCGAGTTCGACGCTTCCGAACTGCCGATCACGGCCGTCCTCGCGCGCGGCGACGAACGACAGCCGCGCCGCCCAGTACCGGGCGTCGTCGGGAACCGTCTCGACGCGCACCTCGCCGTCGAGACCGGCGTCGAGTTGGTCGGCGAACTGGGGGTGCTCGCGCTCGAACGACTCGGTAAGCTGTAGCTCCCCCGAAGCGGTCGAATCGAGCGCAGCCGTCGCGTCTGCGGCGACGCCCGCGAGCGTCTGGAACGACTCGATCGCTCCCGCCTCGTCCGGGAACCGGCCGTGGTACTCCGGGCGAACTCGTTGGCCGAACGGCTCCGGTCCGACGTTGGCAGCCACCGCCGGTGACCAGCGGACGGTCTCGGAAAACTCGGATGGCCCACCGTCGGCATCCGCGAGGGACGACAGGACGCCGCCGTGGAGGCCCGGCCGGAGCAGTTGGTCGTCGTCTGCCGGGCCGACGATCGCATCGGTCACGGCGGCGTCGTCTTGTCGATCAGCAGCCGAAACGTCACCCCGCCGGTCGGCGGCCGCGTGGACGCCGATGTCGGGCGTCGACACAGTGGCGGCGCCGGCATCTGCGAGCACTTTGGCGGCGTGCCGTTCGATCGCCGTTCGGAGGAACTGTCCTCTGGGATGCCAGCGAACGACTCGTTCGTTGGTCGCGGGATCGGCTGTCGCCAGCCCGAGCGTCGAGAGCGCGTCGACCGTCTCGGCGTCGCCGTGGCGGCCCCGGCCATCTCCCCGCTGGGGCACTACGCGCCGAGATTGCTCGGCGAAGGGATGGCCCTTGCGCTTGCACTCGATTGCAAGCCGCCAGCCGACGGGCGCCCGAAGCAGCTCTCGGTCGCCGTCGAGCGCGCTTTCGACGGCCGCCAGCGCCGCCGCGGCGACCGCTGCCGGCGCGGGGTCGTCGAGTAGTCCCTCTTTCGGGAGCACCGCGATGGCGTCTGTGCCCAGTTTGTCGGCAATAGCATCAATCTCCGTGGCGGCCGCCTTCGCGGCGGCGTCGATGTCGGCCCGATCTTCCCGCTCGACGCCGACGAAGGCGACGACGCACTCACCCAGTTCGCCCGCCGTCGGCGCTGTGGCCGGGCTCTCGGCGTCCCCGAGGCCGGCCGGGTTTTCGGCGTTCCCGGGGCCGGCCGGCTGGACGGCCTCGTAGGCGACGCGATCGGCGTGGACGGCGAGCAATCGCATAGCTGGTCCTCTCGTCGGACGGCAAAAAATCGCACGGAGCGGCGGCTTTCCGGGCTCGGGCTAGTGGAACTCAGGAGCTCTGGTCGCGGTCCTTGAGGTCACTCAGCTCGGATTCGATCTCCTCGTCGGAGATGTCGGCGCCGCCCTCGCTTTCGGACAGTTCGGCCTCTAGATCGGTCGGTGCGTCCTCGACCTCGGGACCGCCATCGGTGCTGGATTCGGACTCCTTGTCCATGTCGGCTTTCAGCGTCTCCAGTTCGGCGTCGACCTGCCCCTGCGTGGTGACGTCTTCGAGTTCGCGTTCGAGGTCGCTCTTATCCGAAAGCTGGTCTTCGAGGACGCCTTCCTCCTGCAGTTCGTCGAGTGCGGCCGAGCGGGCCTCCAGTTCCTCGGTGTTTTCCTCTGCGCGCTCGATTGCGCGATTGACGTCTTGGAACTGGTCGCCGGCGCCCGTCACGGCCTCGGAGACGCGCGCGCTGGCCTCGGCGGCCTCGTGGCGCGCCTTGATCGTCTCCTTTTTCGTCCGGAACTCCTCGATGCGCTGCTGGAGCGTCTCCTTTTGCTCCGCCAACTGGTCTTGGGTCTGCTGGAGTTCGGCGATCTGACCCTCCAACTCCTCGATCTGGGTCATCTTCGTCTTCTTTTTCTCCAGCGCCTGCCGGGCCAGATCCTCCCGATCCTGCGAGACGGCCTGCCGGGCCTGCTCGTTGTGTTTCTCGACGTTTTCTTCGAGCCGGCGCTTTTGCATCTCCAGACGCTTTTTCTGGGTCGTCAGGTCTGCGATCCCCTTTTTCACGTCCTGCAGCTCGTCGCGCAACTGCTCGTAGGAGTAATCGAGCGTCTCAGAGGGGTCTTCGGCCCTGTTGAGAACTGCGTTGATCTTCGATCGGATGACGTACGAGGCGCGCGAGAGTACTCCCATACAAACAGTTGAAGACCCGGCGAGTAAAAACACCACCGACAATATTGGCCGTTGTCACGATCTGCACGATGTCACGACCAGTGCTCCTCCCCGGGACGCGAGACGCACGGGGTCGACTCGACGAGGCCGGCGGCGACGCCGCCGTGGTCGCGTGTCCGCCCCATCCACAACACGGCGGCAGCCGCGCCGATCCGCGGCTTCGAGCCGTCTCGGACGCCCTCGTCGAGCGCGGCATCGACTGCTTGCGCTTCGACTACGGCCCGTGGGACGAGGGCGTCGGCGAGCGCACCGACGCCAGCGCCGCCGTCGACTGGGCCGCCGACCGCTACGACGCCGTCGGCCTGTTCGGCTACAGCTTCGGCGCCGCCATCGCGCTGGCGACGGCCGCAGCCCCGAGTTCCGCCCCTGCCGACGCCCCGCCTCACGACGGCGTCGACGCGCTCTCGGCGCTCGCCCCGCCGGCTTCACTCGGCGACGATCTCGACGCCGTCGCGGCGCTCGACCGCATCGAGTGTCCGGTCCAGATCGTCGCCGGCGAGCGCGACGACACCGTCGACTGGGCGCCGGTCGCTGCGCGTGCGGCCGAACTGGGTCACGCGGTCGACCGCCGGGCCGCCGATCACTTCTTCGTCGGCCGGTACGACGAGATCGCCCGCCGCGTCGCGGCGTTTCTGGCGCCGCGGCTCGACGCCTGAGTCAGGCGTCTGCGTCGGGATGGTCTTCGGCCGCGTGCTCGATCCCGGTCACCTCGATGCGTGTCCCCCCAGCATCACCCTCTCCGACCGAGACTGACCACCCGTGAGCGTCGGCGATCTCCTCGACGATCGCCAGCCCGAACCCGGTGCCGTCCTCGCGTGTGGTGTAGGCCGGCTCGAAGACGTGCTCGCGCTCCCCGCACGGGATTCCGGGGCCGTCGTCGACCACTGCGAATCCGCCCGCCGAATTCGCCTGACGATCGCTGCCCGCGGCTTGCCCATCGAGTATCTCGACCGCGACTGCGGTGCCGTCGCCGCCGTGTTCCACTGCGTTCGAGAGCAGGCTCTCCAGTAGCTGTCGAAGCTGTGCCCTGTCAGCTCGGATGACGGCGTCGCCGTCCGGCCGTTCGAGCGTGGCTTCGGGCGTCCCGACGACTTCCCACGCCTGCTCGGCGAGCGCGGCCAGCGACACCGACTCGGGGTCGATCTCACCCCGCCCGTATCTGGAGAGCGCGAGTACGTCGTCGACGATGTCGCTCGCTCTCTCGATCGCGTCCGTGATCGCCGAGAGATGCTCGTCGACGGCCGCGCCGTCCGGGTCCTCCGCTTGCTCCAGCGAGCGCAGGTGATCGCGTGCGGCCGTCAGCGGCGTTCGGATATCGTGCGTCACGACATCGGCAAACTCCTCTAACCGTTCGGTCTTTCGGCGCAACTCTCGCTGGGTGCGTTTGCGCTCTGTGATCTCCCGCGTGACGCCGACCAGTCCCGTCACCTCGCCGCCGTCACGGAGTGGTACCTTCGAGGTGAGATTCCACTGTTCCAGCAACGGCAAGTGCTCCTCTTTGTCCAGCACCGACGCGCCGTTTTGTATCACCTGCAGGTCGTCTTCGTAGGCTTGTCTGGCGTGTTTATCGGCCACTTCGTCGATCTCCAGATCCGTCTTGCCGACGTAGGCCTCGCTCCGGTCGAGATGTTCGCTCACCCGCTGGTGGACGGCGTCGCCGTCTTTGACGTACAGGTGGACCGGGATACGTTCGAAGATAGCGTCGAGCAGTGCGGCGTCGCGCTGGGCCTGTGCCACTGAGTCCGTCGCGGCGGTCGTCGACGCCGTCCCGTCCTCGGCGTCGATCCGCCGGTCGGTCACGTCGACGACGAACCCCTCCAGCACCGACGAGTCGTCTCGGCTCACGGTCATTCGGTCGCGGACGCGCCGGGACGTGCCGTCCGTCCGGCGGATTCGGTAGGTCTCCTCGACGCATTCGCCGGGCGCTGCCCCCGCGACGGCGTCCCGAAGCGCGGCCCTGTCGTCGGGAGCGACCGCGTCGAGCCAGCCCCGGTCGGCCAGCGTGTCGGCCGCACAGCCTGTCAGCGCCTCGACCTCGTCGCTGGCATCGAGAAGCGTCTGCTCGCCCGCCCGCTGTCGTCGGTAGGTGATGCCGTCGGTCGACTCGACGACCGAGTCGAGCACCGTCTCGACGGGGGCGTCGGTCATTCTCGCTCCTCCGTTGCGGTTTGGTCAGTGGTATCTGTGTTTGGTTCTTCGACGCCGGTAATCTCGAACCGGGCGCCCCCGTACTCCTCGCTGCCGTCGCCGGGCTGGCCGCCGCCGACCGAGATCGACCAGCCGTGAGCGTCGACCACTTCCTCGACGATGCCGAGCCCGAGTCCGGCGCCCGACTCGCTGGTCGTGTACGCGGTCTCGAAGATCTGCTCGCGTTTCTCGGCCGGGATGCCCGGGCCGTCGTCGACGACGGCGACTCCCGTCGGCAGCAACTCGACTGCGATCAACGGTCCGTCGTCGCGGGCCGGTGCCGATTTTCGGGCAGGAGGTTGTGAGCTCGACGCTGTCCCGTGCTCGACGGCGTTCTTGAACAGGTTCTCCAGCAGCCGCGAGAGCTGCGATCGGTCGGCAAGTATTTCGCGATCCTCGTCCGGTAGCGACAGTGTCGCTGTCCCCGTCGCCACGCTTCGCCAAGCGCTCTGTGCGACGCCGCACATCGAGACTGGTTCGAGATCGAGCGCCAACTCTCGTCGGGAGAGTGCGAGCACGTCGTCGACGATGTCGTCGGCGCGTCCGAGTGCGTCGGCCACCTCGATGAGATACTCCTCGCGATCGTCGGCGTCGCGCGCGAGTTCGGCGTACCCCATGGCGACCGAGAGCGGGTTCTGGATGTCGTGGCTCACGATGTCGGCAAACTCCTCCAGCCGCTCGGTCTTTCGGTGTAGCTCCTGTTGAGCGCGCTTGCGTTCGGTAATCCGTCGCGTGACGCCGATCAGTCCCGTCACCTCGCCATCGGCGTCTCGAATCGGCACCTTCGAGGTGAGATTCCAGTGGTCGATCTTCGGGAGATACTCCTCTTCGTCGATGACCGGCTCGCCGGTCTCGATCACCTGCATATCGGTCTCGGTCGCCCGCCGTCCGTGCTCGTCGTCCACGAACTCGAGGTCGGCGTCGCGCTTGCCGATCAGTTCGTCCGAGCGCTCGAGAAAGTCGCTGACTTTCCGGTGGCGTCCCGCCGTATCTTTGACGTAGATGTGGACGGGGACCGCCTCGAGGATGTCTGCCAGCAGCTCGGCGTCGGCTCGGTCGTGGGCGATGCCCTCGGTCGCGTCGAGGACGATTCCGTCGATCGTCGCCCCGTCGTCGGCGATCGTCAGCCGATCGGTTACCCAGCGCTCCTCGCCGCCCTCACATTGGATCCGGTAGGTCGCCTCGGCCTCTTCGCCCGGAGTCGCGTCCTCGATGGTCGCGCGAAGCCCCGCCCGGTCGTCAGGGTGAACGAGATCGAGCCACCCCCGCTCGTCGCCATCGAGCGCGTCGGCGCCGTAGCCCGTCAGCGACTCGATGCCGTCAGTCGCTGCCGCGATCGGCTGGTCGCCGTCGGCGTCCCGCCGGTACACCGTCCCCGGCATCGCGGCGACGGTCGACGCTAGTGCGTCCGAGAGCGGCCGATCCTCGCCGTGCTGATCGCCCGGGGCCCCGCGACGAGGCGTCATCGAACCGCCTCCCCCCGTGTTTTGTCCTCCGTTCTCCCCTCGACGGCCGCTCGGACGCGTACCATTGGTTCGTTACTACACGACTACAGATAGCTATCCGTAGTAAATGTTCGGGCGCCCCCGACGTTCGATTGTCACCCTTTCACGCGCCGCGTACTCTCCGAAATCGTTTTGGCGGCCGCTCGCGGAAAGTCGGTATGCCGACCGAATCGGACACCGATTACGACCCGACCCTCGGGAACAAGTTCATTTTCGTCACCGGGGGCGTAATGTCAGGACTCGGCAAGGGGATCACGGCCGCCAGCACCGGCCGACTCCTGAAAAACGCCGGGTTCGACGTGACCGCAGTCAAGATCGACCCGTATCTGAACGTCGACGCCGGGACGATGAACCCCTACCAGCACGGGGAAGTGTACGTCCTGAAAGACGGCGGCGAGGTCGACCTCGACTTGGGGAACTACGAGCGGTTCCTCGACGAGGACATGACCTTCGACCACAACATCACGACGGGCAAGACCTACCAGCACGTCATCGAGAAAGAGCGCGCCGGCGACTATCTGGGCAAGACCGTCCAGATCATCCCCCACATCACCAACGACATCAAGCGGCGCATCCGCGAGGCCGCCGAAGGCACCGACGTGTGTCTCATCGAAGTCGGGGGCACCGTCGGCGACATCGAGGGGATGCCCTACCTCGAAGCGCTCCGCCAGTTCGCCCACGAGGAGGACGAAGAGGACATTCTCTTTACTCACGTCACGCTCGTCCCCTACTCGAAAAACGGCGAACAGAAGACGAAACCCACCCAGCACAGCGTGAAGGAGCTGCGTTCGATCGGGCTCCAGCCCGACATTCTCGTCGGGCGCTGTGACGACCGCCTCGACCCCGAGGTCAAAGAGAAGATCGCGCTCTTCTGTGACGTACCGACCGACGCCGTCTTCTCGAACCCCGACGTCGAGGACGTGTACCACGTCCCGCTGGTCGTCGAGGAGGAAGGCCTCGACGAGTACGTGATGGAACGCCTCGAGCTCGCCGACGACGCGCTGCCGAAAAGCGAGCGCGACAACGACTGGCGCGAGCTGGTCACTAAAGACCGCACCGGCGAAGTCGAGATCGCGCTGGTCGGCAAGTACGGCCTCGAAGACGCCTACATGTCGATCCACGAGTCGCTCAAGCACGCCGGGCTCGAAGCCGGCGTCGACGTCGAGACGACGTGGATCCACTCCGAAGAACTGGCCGGCGGCCACGACGAGCAACTCGACGACGTCGACGGTATCGTCGTCCCCGGCGGGTTCGGTTCGCGTGGCACTGAGGGTAAGATCGAGGCCGTCCGGTACGCCCGCGAGAACGACGTGCCCTATCTCGGCCTCTGTCTCGGCTTCCAGATGGCCGTCGTCGAGTACGCCCGGAACGTGCTCGGTCTCGAGGGCGCTCATTCGGCCGAGATCGACGAGTCGACGCCCCACCCCGTCATCGACATCCTGCCCGAGCAGTACGAGGTCGAGGACATGGGCGGCACGATGCGACTGGGCGCTCACGAGACCGACATCGAACCCGGAACGCTGGCTCACGACGTATACGACGACACGTCCTGTACGGAACGCCATCGCCACCGCTACGAGGTCAACCCCGAGTACATCGACGAACTCGAAGACGCCGGCCTCGTCTTCTCTGGCAAGTCCAACAACCGGATGGAGATCGTCGAACTCGACGATCACCCCTACTTCTTCGGGACGCAGTTCCACCCCGAGTTCCGATCGCGGCCAACCCGCGCGAGCCCGCCGTTCGTCGGCTTCCTCGACGCGGTGCTCGATCTGACTGATGTCGATGGCGCCGCCGAGGATCACCAGGAGGTGGAGGCCTGATGGTCGACGTTGATTCCTTCATCGACGAGAAGATCGACGAGATCGCCGAGGAAGTCGGGGACGCCAACGCAGTCATCGGCCTTTCGGGTGGCGTCGACTCCTCGACGGCCGCCGCGCTGGCCTACGAGGCCATCGGCACCCAGCTGACCGCGGTGTACGTCGACACCGGCCTGATGCGCAAGGGCGAGACCGCCGAGATCCGCGAGACGTTCGACTACATGGAGAGCCTGCGGATCGTCGACGCCAAAGACCGGTTCCTCGACGAACTGGAGGGCGTCACCGACCCCGAGGAGAAGCGCCACATCATCGGCGAGCAGTTCATCCGGGAGTTCGAGGAGGTCGCTCGGGAGGTCGACGCCGACTACCTCGTGCAGGGGACGATCTACCCCGACCGGATCGAGTCGGAGGGGACGATCAAATCCCACCACAACGTCGGCGGCCTGCCCGAGCGGATCGACTTCGACGGCATCGTCGAGCCGATGCGCGACCTCTACAAGGACGAGGTCCGCGAGGTCGCCCGCGAACTCGACCTCGAAGAGATCATCGCCGAGCGGATGCCGTTCCCCGGTCCCGGTCTCGCGGTGCGGATCATCGGACCCGTCACCGAGGAGAAACTCGAAGTCGCCCGCGAGGCAAACCACGTCGTCGAGGAGGAACTCGAAGAGTACGAACCGTGGCAGGCCCTCGCAGCGGTCATCGGCAAGGCCACGGGCGTCAAGGGCGATAACCGCGTCCACGGCTGGGTCGTCTCCGTGCGCTCGGTCGAATCACGCGATGGCATGACCGCCCGCGCCCAAGAGATCGACTGGGAGACGCTCCAGCGCATCCAGTCCCGGATCACCGGCTCCCACGAGAACGTCGCGCGGGTCGTCTACGACGTCACGCACAAACCGCCCGCGACCATCGAGTACGAGTGATGAAGGCAATCCTCGTCGGCCCCGACGCGGACGATCTGGCCGAGCATCTCGGCGACAACGGCGTCGACGTGGCGCCGATCGACGGCGTCGCCACGCGGCCGAAACTCGAAGAGGCGGGCGTCCACGACGCCGACCTGTTCGTGCTGACCGACGTCGGACAGGCGACCGCCATTCCGATCGTGAAGGATCTCAACGACGACGTTCGCGTGGTCGTCTACGATCGCAACTCCCTGCCGGAGTTCGTCTCCGGGCAGGCCGATCTGGCGGTCGATCCCGCACTGCTCGGTCCCGAGGCGGTCGCCGAAGAACTGGCCGCCGACTAGCCGTCGCTCTCGCCGTCTGGTTCCTCTTCCTCTCGCTCGCCGGGCCGTAACTGCTCCGGGTCGCGCTCGTAGGCCGGTCGTTCGAGGAACTGTTCGATGCGTTTTCGGTCGTCCTCCGAGAGCCCGGGCTCGCTCATCGGTGGCCTCCTCGTTCCGTCGGACGAAACTGTCCGTTTCTACCCCGAGCGATGGCGTCAGCGTACATCTGGCCCGGGGTACGATACGGCCCCTGAAAACGTCGCGGCCTAACATTTTTGCCGTGAAAATCGGTACTGCGACCGAAGCGGGTGTACCGACGCTATCGCTCTGTGACGACCCCGCTGGCTCCGACTGCGATATCGGCGTCGCCGCGGGCGACCGCCTTCAGATTCGCGCCGGTCGGCGTGTCGACCAGCGACCAGTGGCCGTCGGAGCGCTCGAAGACGACGCCGCCACCGCCGACTGCGACGCCGTCGCCGCCCGACGTTTCGATGTCCAGAAGGTCGGCGTCACCGAGACTCTCGGGG
>NZ_OBEJ01000009.1 GCF_900215575.1 Natronoarchaeum philippinense
CGCCCACCAGCATGCAGAGGACGCCATCCGCAACCGCGAACCGTTCACGACGGCCTATTACGTACTTCGAGCGGCACGCATCTTCCGCGCGGAAGGCAAGCACGACGTCGAACTCGACCACCACCGACTGTTCGACGAGGTCGTCGATCGAACTCCCATCCGCGATGCGCTCACGCAGGCCGTGATCCTCGACGACTGACGGCGCCGGCCCACCCTAACATGTCCTCGGAGAACATCCCCAGAGAGCCGAGTGCGTACCGCCCGACGCTGCATTTCAAGGAACGCTTCGAGGACGCGTTCGACGACCACCGGCGCCACTTGGACGGCGACATCGTCCGGCGCTGTATCACGGACGGCGAGGTCGTCACGCAGGGCCGCAACGCCGCTCGGTTCGTCGAGGACATCGAGGGCGTCACGTACGCGATCGTCGTCAACCCGCGTTCTCGCTGTGTCGCCAGCGGGTACCCGGTCTCGTTGGACTGGGACAGCGCCGCCGAATCGGGGCGCTGGACCGAGTCGCAGTTAGAAGACATCAACGCGTTTCTCACGGACACATCCCGATGACGTCGTAAGTCCCAGACGGGCAGATCGAGGGCACTGCATCGCTTCGGGACCCGCTGACCCACCCAACCAGTCTCCCCGTGGTACCGGCCAAACTGTCACAGTTCTCGGTGGGATGACGCGGCGTCCTGACTCTGCCGGGCACTGTCCGCCGGCCCGATCACTCGTGGCACAACCGCGAGCCGGGCGCAGCGGCGGTCGCGGTACCCAATCCGTCCCGGTCACATGCTCCACCGAGCATCCCCTTTCGATACTGACTGCCCGACGCTGAGAAGGACAACCACCGCGAGCGCACAATCCGTTAGTTGTGGACCGCCGCGGCGATCGTCGGTTCAAATCCGACCTCGGGCGTTTTATCATGCACCTACCAGACGATGCGCGAGCCACTCGACCCGCTTGCGCACGATACGACCACCGCGTCGGCGTCGACGCCAACGATGCATCATGAGCACGACAACTCCCAGCCGGCCATGGTACTGCGTCGACAGGCTCGTCGACGAGTACGTCCGGATCGCGGTCTCGCAGGACGGAGGCAATGATCTTCGGATGCTTAAGGCGCTCAAGATCGTCCGCAGCATCCTCGTCATCGCGGCGATCGGCACGATCTCCATCTACGCGCTGTACCTCGGCGCCGACCCGACACTCGTCGCCGGCCTCAGCCTCCCGTCGCTCGCGGCCTACGCCGGCGTCGAGGCAGCCGACTACGGTGCGCTCGTCCAAGGCTTCCGCGAGGCACAGGCCAAATCGCAGTCCACCGACGACACGGAGGGGTCCTAAGATGCCAGATCTTCCTGACGGCGCCACCGAGGACGAGACCGAGCGTGACGGGTTCTTATCGTATGCCATCGAGTGGCACGCATTCGCCCACGGCGTCTACGACGGGATGCGGACGCCCAAAGCCCGCCCGGGCGAGCTCCCCGACATCGAGGACGTCCAGCAGGAACCGCACTACTTCAAGGGCGGCTACGTCATCGGGACGCTGCTCCAGCTCCTGATCCTCGCCGCCTTCGGCTCCGCACTGTTCTGACCATGACCTTCCGCTGTGTCGGCTGTGATCAAGACGTGCCCTTCGACCCTGCGGGCGAGACCGAGGACGGCGAACCGCTGTGTAACCCTTGCGACACAACACGCCCACGAGTTCGGACGCCGTGGGGGTGGACAGACTGACCAACGGCATCCTGCACGCATGACTAATGTCTTCGTCGAACCGGACGACACGGCAGCGCAGCTACGCGAGTACGTCCGGTCGAACCCCGGCGTCCGAAAGGACGAGTACGACTACGACGACGTCGACCCTGTCGAAGGCGCGTGCTACCTGCTCGCCGAGGCCTACTTCCATGCCACCAGTGGGCGCGACGCCTTCGATGTCTACCGCCTCGACTGGAGCGAGGTATCCCCGGACTACGAGGGCGCCCACTGGTTTCTCCGTCGCACCGCGGACGACATCGTCGTCGACCTCTCGCTCCCGACGCCGGAGGACGGCGTCGATGTGCCCTGGGACGTGGCGCGACACCGTGCGTTTATCACCGGCTACACGCCCTCGAACCGCACGCAAACCGCGCTCTCGGCTCTCGGACTGGAATCCTAGATGCAATCAACCCCATGAACGACGAGAGTGACGATGCTGAGCGCTGTCCGGGAACGAACCGGGAAGGCGAGCCGTGCGGCCATCCAGCCGGCTGGGGCACCGACAACGACTCGGGACCCTGCAAGTTCCATGGCGGCGCCGGCGGCTCCGGTGGCGCACGCGAAGGCGCCGGCGCACCCGAGGGCAACACGAACGGCGTCACGCACGGCGCCTACGCCGATCACAACTCGTACTACCAAGATGTCCTCGACGACGACCTCCGGGAGTTCGTCGACGACGTCTTCGCGGACTACCTCGACCGCTACCGTGATCTCCATGGAGACCCCCCGCTGGGGATCGAGTCGGAGCTCTTCCGTATCGCCGTCACGCACGCGAAGGACATCGGCCTCGATCGGTGGGCCGACGAGAAGCCCGAGGGACTAGAGAGCGGCCACCCGCTCGTTGACGAGGAGACCGAGATCGTGCCGATCGGCGAGGGCGAGATCGAGAGCCAACGACGGTACCGCGAGTCGGTCGTGCTGGCCGCGCAAAAGAAGCTCTCGAACGACCGCAGGATGTGGCTGAAAGACCTCGGGCTCCTGGAAGACCCTGACTCGCAGGACGCCCAAGCAAAGGAAGACGTTGCTGATGCCCTGCGCGATGTGTTGCAATGAGCACGACTACCAGCTCCGACGCCGGCGTCGACGTCGACACGATCCGCGAGGTTATGGCGCAGTACGCGCCGTCGACGGGCCCGGATCGCTACGCCCGGTTCATCGAGGACCTGCTCGACCTGGAGCGGACGTTCGTTCAGGACCACATCCTCGCAGCGCTCCACGAACACGAGCAGGTGGTTGTCTCGGCGGCCAACGGCGTCGGGAAGAGCTATATCGCAGCGGCGGGCGGTGTCGCCGGGCTGCACTGCAACCCGGACACGATCGTCAACGTCACCGCGGGGACGAGCGGGACGCTGAAGACGAACATCTGGAAGCCCGCCCGCAGCCTCTACCGTGACAGCCCGCTTCCCGAGATGTTCGGCGGGCGCACGATGGACGGCGACCGCGAGATCCGCACCGGTTTGGACGACGAGTGGTTCTTCGAGTGCGTCTCCCCGCGATACCCCGATGACCTTCAGGGCCCGCACAACGACCACGTCATCTATATCGTCGAGGAAGCGGACAAGCCCGGCGTCACGGCTGACCACATCGAGAGTGTCCGGTCGACTGCGACGGACGCTGACGACCGCGTCCTCGTCATCTCAAACCCGCCGGACGGGTCGGGAAACATCGTCCACCAACTGATCGAGAACGACGAGTGGCACCACCTCCAGTTCCCGACCTGGGAGTGCCACAACGTCCGCATCGACCGCGGCCTTGATCAGGGTGAGGAGATTGGCGGGCTCGCCACCACTCACAAGCTGCGGAAGGACTGGCGTGAGTACCACGACGAAGAGTGGCCCGGGCTGGAGCAGGCGATCCGCTGGTCGGATCCGTGGCTCGGCGCCGATCCCGAAAATCGCAGCGCTGTCCTCCCTGAGAACCTCAACGAACTCCCGAACGACGAGTTCCGCGAGGATCTCCACTCGTTGTGGTATCGCCGGCGCTGCGGGATCGTCCCGCCGGGCGGCGCCAGCGTGCTCCGGCCGATCGAGCCCGGCGATGTCCGTTCGGCGTACGACCGAAAGCCCGGCCAGGTCAGGGAGACGCCCCAGGCGGTCGGGATCGACGTTGCCCGGACGACGGACAGCACCGTGATGATCGGACTGCACGATCTCGAGCTGCGTGTCCACTACGCCGAGCAGGGCGACAACCACGAGCAACAGAAGCCCGAGGTCGTCGACGGGACGGCGTCGACGCCCGGGCTGAGCGAGTGGCCGAATCCCGATGTCGCCGTGGACAAGGGCTACGCACCCGGCTTCCACGACTACGTCAACGACCGGTGCCCGAACGTGACGGGGTTCCAG
Source organism: Natronoarchaeum philippinense (assembly GCF_900215575.1). Classification (NCBI taxonomy): domain Archaea; kingdom Methanobacteriati; phylum Methanobacteriota; class Halobacteria; order Halobacteriales; family Natronoarchaeaceae; genus Natronoarchaeum; species Natronoarchaeum philippinense. The sequence continues at coordinate 4,092 of NZ_OBEJ01000009.1, forward strand.
AACGGCACGAAGCCCGTGGCGATGACACGCTGGAAAGACAAGTGGGCAGAGGCGCTCCACCACTTCGGCGAGTTCCTCGAACAGGGCGGCAGTATCGCCAACTCAGAGCTTCGGAAAGAGGCACTGGCCGCGGCTCGCGTCATCCAGTACGAGGAACGAACGCTCGACAGCCGTGGGAAGAATGGCGCCGAAGTCTATCAGGCGACGTCGAAGGACGCGATCAAAGAGGAGCTCGGTCACTCGCCGGACTACCTCGACGCCGCGCTGATGGCGCTGTGGGTCGACCGCGTCGACTTCGAGGAAGAGAAGCCCTCACCAACTTGGTAACTTTTCATGAGTTCAAACACACAGAACGGCGAGCAGCCGGACGCTGGCGAGATCGCCGTCCGGGCGAACGCCGTCATCGACGGTCTGCGGTGGTCGCTCGCAAACGAGCTCGGCGATTCCGGGCATGACGACCGTGACTGGTACGACACCTTCGGCTGGCCGAACCGCGGCAACAACGCCGACTGGGACGCCGACAACTACTACGCGCTCTACCTGCGCAACGCCTACGCGTACGCCGTCGTCGCCCAGAAGCCGAAGACGACGTGGAAGCACGCGCCGGAGGTCCGCGATCGCGCCGATCAGGACGAAGACGCCCAGCGCGACCCGACCGAGTTCGAGCGGTCGATCACCAAGCTCGATCGAGAGCACGATCTCTGGCACTACGCCCACCGGGTCGACCGGATGGCCGGGATCGGCCGGCACGGGCTGCTGGTGATCGACTACGCTGACACGAACGGTCCGGAGGACTTCGAGGCGCCGTTCACTGGCGTCGAGAACGCGTCGGGCCTCGACATGATCAACGGCTACCGGGTCTACCCGGAGCCGATGATCGAGGACATCGAGTGGGGCGCGCCCGGCTCGGACCGCTGGGGTAAGCCGGTCGAGTACCAGATCGACCTCGGCGACGACGCCGACGCCGGCACGCAGGATGAGGAGAACACGACGCTCACCATCCACCACTCGCGGGTGATCGACGTCCCGGCGCGCGTCTTGGACGACGACGAGACGCGTGCCCGACCGCGACAGGAGCCCGTCGTCAACAACATCCTCGACATCGAGAAGGCGCTCGGCTCGACGGCCGAGCTGTCCTACCGTGCTGCCGACTACGGCCTGAACGTCAACCTCGACCCGGACAAGGTCGACACGTCGGGCGACGCGCTCGACATGATGGAGGAGGACCTACAGGACTGGTATCACGGTCTGCAGCCGTTCCTTCGCACAACCGGCGCCGAGGTCAACCGCCTTGGCGGCGAGGTGAAGGACCCGACTGGGATCGTCGACAACGAAGTGCGCGCGATCTCGACGCAGACGGGCATCCCGCAGCGCGTCCTCGAGGGCGCATCGCTGGGCGAGCTCGCCAGCGCCGAGAAAGACGAGCGGCAGTACCTCAGCATGATCGGCGAGCGCCAGCAGCAGTACGCCGAGCCCTACATCGCCCGGGCGGTCATCAACCACCACATCGACGACGGCGTCCTGCCGGAGCCTGCTGGCGAGTGGTTCGACTTCATCTGGCCGGACCTCACCGAGCTCTCCGAACAGGAGGAAGCCAACATCCAAGAGACGCGGTCATCGACGGTGGCCAACCTGCAGGCGGCGGTCCCGGGCCTGAGTGGCGAGCGCGCCGAACGGTTCGTCGAGAAGGGCGAGTTCCCCGAGCGCGAGGACACCACCAGTAACGCACCGCTCGACGAGGACGACCCGCGCGTCCAGCAGTCGTTCCAAGCGCTCACCGGCACGGCGAACGCCACTCGCTACGAGGCCGGCGGCTGGGTTGCGACGCCTGACGGGAAGGGCCTCGTCGACGACGCCGTCCAAGAGGGCACCGTCGACGGGATGGAGGCCAGCAGCGAGTCGCCCGTGTACGCCGTGATCATGCTCGATGAGACGGCGGTCAACTTCTACCATGCCGGTGACCTCGAGGCGGCCGAGGGGCCGGACGTCGACGTTGCGGACCCGGCGGCCGATGTCGTAGAGGCGAACAGCACCACCAGCACGCTGGCCGCGTGGCTGGATGTTCTCGGCGCCGACATCACGGCCAACGACTGGTCGATGCCGCCGTCTTGGCGACAGTCCGAGACGCCGGCGCGCGTGATCCTGCTGGATGCGTGGTCGTCGATGGGTGCGCAGTTCGACTGCGGCGGCGCGTGCTGCATGGGCGAACTGAAGGATGAGGAATTGTGTGCCTCAATGAAAGATTCCGCGTTGGGGACCACTGCTTGGAGAGGGGGATGGGCCGACTGATGGCCGCCACGCACACCCACCCGCCGACGGCCAACCGACGAGGGCGGGCGACGTCGACGGTCGTTGAGGAGCAGTTCCTCGACGAGATGCGGCGGCGCTGGCGTCGCGTCCGTGGCCTCGTCCGGCGGACGATCGGCTACGAGAACGACGCCCTCGGACTGCGTGCGAACGCCGACGAGCGCGAGGCGTTCGACTTCCCGACTGACCGCGGGAAGACCGAGCAGTTCGTCCGGTGGCTGCGCCGGGCGCTGCGCGACGAGATCCTCGCGCCGATCGACGCCGACGCGGTCGCCGATGGCAGTCACTGGACGGCGGCGTACATCCGGTCTGCGGTCACCCGAGGCGCCAACCAAGCGACGGGGTTGCTCTTCCAGCGCGGCGCCAGCGTCGAGAACATCCCCGACGCGGAGCTGCCCGAGCGCCCGATCTACGCCAAGACGCTCCGCGATCTCTACACGCGGACCTACGAGAACCTCGAATCGATCACCGATGAGGCGGCGCCGCAGGTTCGGGAGATCGTCACGCGGGGGTTCGCCGAGGGGTGGCACCCGCGGAAGATGGCGCGTGAGGTGACCGGCGAACTACGCGACATCCAGCGGACGCGTGCCGAAACCTTCTGCCGGACGGAGACGATCCACGCCCACAGCGAGTCGACGCTCACGACCTACGAGCGCGCCGGCGTCGACACCGTCAGTCACGGCGAGTGGCAGGCGACCCAGGACGACCGGACGTGCTCGTTCTGCCGGCGGCTCTCCGGCGCCGCGCTCGCGATCGACGAGATGCGATCGGGCGCCGTCGAGTGGCGCGGCCAGGTCTACCGGCTGCAGCCGCCGGCGCACCCGAACGGTCGGTGTGTGATCCTGCCGAGCGTCGGTGGCGAGCCGCCGACGTCGCCGCTGGCCGAGCGCGTTCCGGGAACTGTGCTTTCAGGAGCCTGATACCATGCACTACACACTCATCGCGAACAGCGTCGACCCCGAGCAGGTGGAAGAGCGGACGATCGACGGCGATCGCCACCTGGTCGCGAAGAACGTCACCTTCATCCGGCCGATGGAGCTGGCCGGCGGGTACGTCCCCGAGCAGTCGGTCGCCAACTCGGCGCCGGCGTGGGACGAGCAGCCGCTGACGATCAACCACCCGAAGAACCTCCCCGACCGGCCGTGGTACGACGACGATCACGGCGGCTTCTACGTCTCGGCCAACGACGAGGAGGTCCGCCGTCGGAAAGTCATCGGCCACGCCGAGAACCCGTCGCTGAACGACGACGGGTCGGTCTCGGCCGACCTCGCGCACAACGCCGATCGCCTCGAGGCGATCGCGAACGGCGAGGCCGTGGCCCGCGAGGACGCCGAGGCGGCGACCGAGCTCCTGGAGGCGCTCGAGAACGGCGACCCGTTCGACGTCTCCAGCCAGTATTTCCCGCAGCCGCTCCCGCCGGGCGAGTACGACGGCGAGCACCGGGAGGAGGTCGAGGCGATCGCGAACGCCGACAGCATCGCGATCCTCCCGACCAAGCCCGGCGTCTGTTCGCTCGAGGATGGCTGTGGGTTCAAGCCCCAGCAGGCGACGGCCAACGCGGGCGTCGTCCGGGCGCCGGTCGCGAACGCCGACCAGGCCGATGACCCTCACGGCGAGGACCTGGGCCGCGACTCCACCGGCAACGCGACCAACTACTCCCTGACCGACGTCAGCCCCGACGACGTCGACGAGTGGACGGATGACGAGTGGGACGGCAGCGACGCGATCGCCGGCCTGCCCAACCCATCCGAGGACAACGAGGCGGGTGATCTCCTCGACGCAACGCACGCCGTCCACCCGACCGGCGAGAGCAACCGCGATGCGAAGGCCAACTGGAAGCTCCCCTTCCGGACGGCGCCGGACGCCCCGGTCAACACGCGGGCACTGGTCGCGATCGACGCGGCGCTCTCTGGCGGTCGGGGTGGCGTCGAAGGGCTCGGCCAAAACGTTGCGGACGACGTCTCCGAGTGGGTCGGCGAGATGCTGGAGGCGGCGCCGGACGACATCTTCGGGTCGACCGATGACGGCGAGCCCTCGGCGAACACGCTGCTCTCACTCGGGAAGCGGGTCGCGTCGACGATCGGGCTGACAGGATCGAGCGGAGACGAGCCGGCGGAATCCGGTACGGAATCTGGCGTCCCGGAAGGTGGCTACGAAACAGCCCCGACCGACAGCAACCCAGATCGCGGCAGTTCTGACCCGGGCGACGACCCGGGAGCTACCATGGAACGAGACACTCTTATCAAGCAGATCACGGCGAACAGCGAGATCAAGCGCGAGTCGCTGGAGGGCATGGGCGACGCCTGTCTCCAGTCGACTCACGAGCACATCGTCGCCAACGCCGGCGGAGACGGTAACGGCGACGACGATGACGATAACGGACAGGCAACGAACACTGGCGGGCAGACGATCGCCGACCTGACCGTCGACGAGCTCGGAAACGAACTCGCCGACCAAGGCTTCGTCACCGAGGACAGCCTCGAGGACGTCGTCGCCAACGCCCAACAGCAGACCGAGAAGGAACAGCGCGTCGAGCGGATCGTCGCCAACTCGGCCGAGTACGACGAGGACGACAAGGACGATCTCATGGACACGCCCGAGTCGGTCCTCGCAGACATCGAGACCGGGCTGTCGAGCAACAGCACACTGCCCGGCGCGACCGGTGCAGCCGACCGTGCGACCGCGAACGCTGGTGGCGACGACGCTGACGAGTACCCTGACGGTACCATCGGAGGTGGTGCCTGATGGCGAAGTCGATCACCGATGTCGCGGGCCGCACCTACGGCGAAGCGCGGTACAAGGAGGGCGAAGCGGGCAGCGATCTCACGCCCGGCGAGCTGCTCGTCCAGACCGGGACGAACGCGGACGGCGAGCCGATCTACGACGCCGTCTCGACGGTCGACAAGCTGGGGCCGGAAGCGCAGTTTGCGATGGTCCCGTCGACGCCGCCGGCGCGCGACGTCTCCGACGCAGACCCGATCGAACAGACGATCCCCAGCGGAACCCTCGTCGAAGTCCGGGTTTTCACCGCCGGCGAGACCGTGCAGAACGCACTGCTCGCCTCCGGGTCGGACCTTGCGACGGCGTCGAACGCGAACGTCTCGCCGGGTGACCGACTCGGCTCCAACGACGACGGGTCGCTGAAGATCACGACGACCGGCGGCGCTGCCGTGGCCGTCGCGCGCGAAGCGAACGACAACTCTGGCGCGGCCGCGGGAGAGCGTGCCCGCCTCAACGTGGAGGTGCTCTAAATCATGCAGGCTAACACTGGAACGCCGAACGATCTCGAACCGCCGACGCAACTGCATCGGACCGCACTGTTCGGGCAGACGCCCCAGCAGCGACAGCAGGCGCGCAAGCAGATCCGCGCCAACTCCGAACGCGGCCCGTCGTTCTGGGAGACGCTCGACGGCGCGTTCACGATGGGCTACCTCAACCCGCAGCCCCAAGCCAACGCGTCGCCGCGGGCCAACGCCCAGCTCTTCGACTACGACGAGTGGGCGAACCGCTCCGACGAGATCATCGACGAGGTCGACCTCGAGCTCACGCTGCTGGACGACGCCCTCGGCATCGACACGGTCAACAGCGACCTGTCGTTCACCGTCTACACCGAGCAGGCCGAGTCGAACATGCAGACCGAAGCCGAGGTCAGCATGGACGGCCAAGCGAAGGGTGACGAAGACGGCACCGCGACGCTGCCAGTCGGCGTCGCCCAGCCGATCATCCACGTCGACTACTCGATCGGCGCCCGCGATCAGGCGCAGTCCCAGAACATGGGCTCGGACAAGGAGGCGCGGAAGGCCGAAGAGGCCGGCCGCCTCATCCGCGAGAAGGAAGACGAGATCATGCTGAACGGCTGGGGCATCGACGTCCAAGGCCCGAACGGCGGGACGTTCTCCGTCGACGGCTACCTCACCACCGACGCCCGGATCACGGGCTCGGCACCGGGCACGTGGACCAGCTCGTCGCTGTCGAACGTGCAGGACACCGTCGAGCAGATGGTCGAAGAGCTCGAGACGCTCGGCCCGAACAACGACCGCAACCTGATGCCGCGGTCCCGAGGCGTCTACCTCTACTACAACCAGACGCACAACAGCGTCCTCGACAAGGCCGACCCGCGCGGCGACGGCAACCAGTCCGTCCGCCAGCGCCTCCAGCAGGACCATCCGTACGTCACGCTGCGTGAGACGCCCTTCATCCCCGACGGCGAGGCAGTCATGGTCGTGCGCGACTCGCGCGTCATGTCGGTCGTCAACGCGCAGGGTCCGACCAACCTCAGCTGGGAGCCCGGCCCGATGGCGACCCGGTACAAGGCCCTGTCGAGCCGCGTGCCGTTCTTCCGGTCGACCTACGACGACATCCTCGGCGTCGTCAACTACGACGGGATCTGACGATGACGCTCTACCACAGTGACGTCGACGACGGCGTCAACGGTGACGAGGGCGTCGAGCAGATCATCGAGAACCACCCCGACTACGCAGAGTTCGACGAGGAGGGCCGTCTCGTCCTCACGCTCGACGATCTCCAGCGCGAAGAAAAGCGGAAGTCGCTGCTCTTCGCCGCTGCTGCGGCAATCGAGGCGTCGGACGAGTACGACCTCGCCACCGAGCCCGAAGTCGAATGGGTAGGTGGTGAGTGATGGCGGACTACCGCTGGGTGGGCGCTCACGCCTACCGCGATCACCGGAATGATCGCGTCATCGAGCCCGGCGAGGAGATCGGCGACGACGCCGAACGGATCGTCGCTGCTCACCCGCACGATGTCGAGCAGATCGACGCGGACGACGCCGGCTTCGAGTCGTTCGAGGACGGCATCGAGACGGTGCGCGACGCCGTCAGCTTCGATCCCGCCGAGCGCACGAACGACGAGATCGCCGACCTCGTCGAGGACATCGACAACCGCGAGGAACTCGCCGCGATCCGCGACCTCGAGCAGCACGAGCAGAACCGCTCGGGCGCGCTGGACGCGATCAACGACCGACTCGACGAACTCGAGTAACAACGTTACAGCATGGCAGTCCAACCTGACGACGTAGCCGACGCACTCGGATCGACAGACCTCGCAGACAGCCAGCTACAGGCGCTCATCGACGCCGCCGGCCGGATGTACGACCGGCGGATCGAGGGCAAGACCGTCGACGCCGAGGCGCGTGACGACGTCGTCACGCAGCTGGCCGCCCACTTGGTCGCCAGCGGTCCAGAACGCCAAGTCAGCTCTGCTGGCGAAGGCGGCGGGAACGTCTCTTTCGAGGGCGAGACCGGCGAAGGACTGTCGGGAACGACCTACGGCCAGACGGCTGTACTGCTCGACCCGACGGGGTCGCTCGCCGGCGCCGACAAACCGAGCGCCTCGATCGACGTGCCCAACGCGAAAGGTCTTGACCGATGACCAACTTCGACTTCGACATCCGTGGCGTCGGGGCCCACAAGCGCGAGCTCCAGGACGAAGCAGCGGACTGGAGCAAGCCCTCGGGGACGTGGCACGTTGGCACCGCGGTTGAGTACGGCGTGTTCCTGGAGTTCGGCACCTCAAAGATGGATCCGAAACCGTTCTTCCGGCCGGCGTTGGCGGAAGCCGAGCGTGACCTCTCGGCGTTCGTTCGTGATAACACGGAGACGTCGCTGGAGCAGATCGACGGGCCACGAGAGCTCGTTCGCGTCATCGCGCTCGCACTCGAGCGCCGCGTGAAGGAGATCATCACTGAGAAAGGACTGGTCGACACCGGCGTGCTCCGTGCGTCAGTGCTTGCGGTGCCGTCGTCGCCGAGTTCGTTGCCAGACGCTGAGGATTTCGACCCGCCCGAAACCGGGTCGTTGCCGGCAAACGCCGGGCAGGATCTCGTCCAGCGCAACATCGAGGTGAGTGCCTGAGATGGCTGGCGACCGTATCGCCGACGCGCTGCGGCGCGTCCACTCCACCGAGCTCGCGAACACCTCGATCGAGGTGTACGAGCCTACGACCACCTACAGCCAGGGCGACGGCTGGACCGTTTCCTATCCCGATCTCCCGAACGCAGCATACGACGCCCGCATCGACTCGCCGAGTGCGGACAGCGACCGGGACCGATCCGGCACCACGTCGGAGATCGACGTCATCGTGCGCGTCCGCGACGACACCGGCCAGCAGTGGACTGGCTGGGGAGAGGAAACCGAGGCCCCGGTTCGGATCCGGGATGCCGCCGACCAGACCATGTACGAGGTCCAGGACGACATCGACCAGCACAACGGCACGATCGAGCTTGAGGCGGTGGGGGTCTAACCCGGATGCCAGACACAACCCTCACCGTCCACAGTTGCACGGAGTGCGGCGCTAAACCGATGAACTGCAACTGCGTCGCCGCCGGTGCATGGAGATCCGTCACGGTAACAGCGGTGATCGGCCGATGACGAAGACACGACTCTCTGACAGCGCCGAGCAGGTCTTCATCGACCAGGCGCTGCTCGAAGACTGGGATCCTGCCGGCGCCGTCGGCTACGACGTCCACGCGAGTCCCGGTGAGGAGGCGTTCATCCCGGTCGGCGAGTCTCTCGAGGACGTCGGCGAGACCTACCCGTCGCTGACAGTGCAGCGGACGAACGAGACGGCGCCCGGCAGCACTGGCTACAATTTCATCACGGCCGAGGGGCCTGGCCAGGATCGCACTGGCCAGCTGCTCGTTACGGCGCGGGCCGAAGCCAGCCAGGAGGGCTACACCGGTAACTCGTCCCAGCATGATCCCGTCGACGCAGAGGATGTCGTCGACGAGCTCATCAACGAGGTCGAAGACGTCTGCCTCGCGAACGCCACGCCGCTGGACACCGAGTTCAATAGCCTCGGCTCGTACCGCGGCGCCGATGCACCGGACGACTACGACGCGACGCCGACGGTGTTCCTCGAGCAGTGCGTCGTCCTCTATTCCTGGAGTCGGCTACCCTGACTCCGTTTCCAACCATGTTCATCCAGACCAGCAATCAGCAGCTCCAGAGCCTCTACAACGAGGACCTGATGGGAGACGACTACGACCCCCCCGGGCGTCGAATTCTCGTCGAACGGCGTGGCGCAGGTCACCCAGGAGGTCGGCGAGCGGCTCGTGGAGCACTACGACGACATCACCCCGAAGGAGACCGATAACGAATGAGCCTATCTGAATCACAGAGCGGCACGACAGCAGAGTCTGGCGCGCTTCCCGGGCGCTACGAGTGGGTCGAAGAGCCCTCGCCCGGCGCAGTACCAACCGATCCGGAGTGGAACCGATTCTCCGACGTCATCCGGACGTTCGAAATGGACGTCGGCGCGACGCTTGCCCGACAGGATAGCCTCGGGACGCCCGACGCGGTCGACCATAATCGCGGGCCAGAAGAGCCGGAGGCGACGGTCGGCTACGACCTCCAGCAGTTCCCCGTCGACGGCAGCGGCAACCCCGTCGACGCATCGGCGTACGGCATCCTTCGCGACCAGTACAACGACCTGCTCGGGACACTGCTCGCGGTCGGCCGTCGCGAGTACGGCGGCGGGAACGACGGCGCCGGCGTTCGCGAGTACTCTGTCGTCCGCGGCGCCGGCGTCGACTCTGTCTCCCCGACGCTCGACCCGTCCGGCGAGCAGCCGATCCTGATGGAGCTCGGCCTGACCACGCGGAAGAATCGTTCCTACAAGATCCACCAGCCGAGCGCAGGGACGACGCTCGACATCGTGTCGACAAACGCAAACGACACGATGGACATCACGATCGAGAGCGAGGACGGCAGTACGACCGAGACGATCGCCCTGACCGGTGATACGGCGGTCACGACGACGTCGACGTTCAGCGACATCGACGCGATCTGGCTCGCCGACAACCCGGAGGGCAACGTCACGATCTCCGACGGGTCCGGTACGACGCTCTGCGAGCTGACCGGCGGCCTGGAGTACAGCGACGATGACCAGCCGGTCGACGGCGACCGGGGCGTCCCGCCGACCGGCGCCGGCAGTCACGCCAGTGCCATCGGCTCGAGCTTCGAGCACTTCGTCGGCGACCGTTTCGAGCGGCCGGCTGGCGAGGCGGTCCGGGCGCGGATCAACTCGGCGTCCTGGACGGTGGAGAACAACATCAACACACAGGCGCTCCACCAGACGCGCGCGCCGGCGCTCGACGCTGGGAACCGCGATGTCTCCGTCGACGCCGACGCAGCTGGCCCGTACGTCAGCCACAAATCGATGATGGAGAGCCTGCAGAAGGTCCAGCAGGATATCGAGCACGAACTCTCGGGTGGAACCGTCCGGTTCAAGAACGGCGTCCCGACCGACTCCGCAACGCGGACCATCGAAGCCGAGCAGGCCGTCGCGAGCGTCTCGGAGACGTTCGGTTGCTCGGGCGATCCCGCGATCGAACTGGAGGCGAGTAACTGATGTCTGAACAGGACACAACCCCGTCGATCACGGAGGTAGCGCACGACCGCGACGGCGATGGCGAGCTCATGGCCGTCACGGAGGACGTCGAGATCCACGGCCAGGAGTACGAGGCCGAGATCTATCCGGCGACGACTGGCCAGCGGAACGAATGGACGCAGCGCCTCGAGGGCGAGGACGAAGAGCTCTCCGATGAGCTGACCGCCGAACTCCTCGACGAGTTTGCTACACACGAGCCCGAGGACTTCGGCGCCGACTCGTGGGACGACGTCCGCCCGGCCGTCACCGACGCTCTCGGGAACGCCATCCTCGCGAAGATGTTCGATGCCGAAGACACCGACGAGTTCGTCGAGGCACTCGAGGAGGCCGCCCAGGGAGCGACCGAGGGAAATCAGGACTGAGCCGCGTCGAACTCCGAGCGAGCTTCGACGCGTGGCTCCACAAGGAGTGCGGGCTCACGTTCATGGACGTCGCCGAGTACACGCCCCAAGAACTCGCCCGGCTCCAGTTAGGCTTCATCATCAGGGAACAGCCGCAACAGAACGCCGACCACTCTGGGACGCACGCCAGTTCGCGGAAACGCGAACTGCAACGCGGCCAGCAGAAGGCCCGCCAAGAGATGCTTGACGATCTCGGCGTCGAGGCCTGACCGACACGACCACCTTTTATCATGCCCGGAAATCCACTCCACGCAGAAGTTACTGCAGATAGCGCCGACTACGTGAGCGCAGTTGAGGCCGCGGTCCAGAGCTCGGAACGACTCAGTGACGAAGCAACCGAGACAGCGGCCGCCATGCATCTCCTGCAAGGCCGCGTCGAGAAGGCCGGCAACGAGGCGCTGGCTGCCGGCGCGAAAGCAGGCGCGTCGAGCAGCGGCTTCTCGTCGCTCGCGGCGTCGGCGGCCTCGACGCAAGTGTCGTTCAACAGCTTGAGCGCCGCCACGCTGACGACGCTGATCCCGGCGCTGCTGGCGCTCTCGACCGTGATGGCGCCACTGCTGGCCGCGATGGGCGGCTTCATCACCGTCGCCGGCTCGATCGCCGGCCTCGGCCTCGCCGGCTTCATCGGCGCCGTCGCAACGAACGGCGAACAACTTCAGTCCACGTTCGACCAACTCACGGCGACGATCCGATCGGAGTTCGCTCCAGTCTTCGATGAGTTCGCTCGCGTGCTCGACACGCTGATGCTGTCGCTGATCGACACCATCCCCGAGCTCGTCCCGGCCCAAGACGTGGTTCGGGAGCTGGCGAATCAGTTCCTCGCGCTCGGCGAGTCGATCATCGGCTCGTTGCCGGCCTTCGCGGAGATGGCCACCACGCTGGCAACGCGATTCTTGCCGCCGTTCGTCGAGTGGACCGAGGGAGTCCTCCCGCGCGTGCCCGGGATGCTGCAGAACCTGATCCCGGTGATGCTTGAGGTCGGCGCGACGCTCGGCCCACTTGCCCAGTCGTTCGTCGAGATCGCGCCGACGATGACAGAGTTCGGGACGCGCGTCCTGAACATCGTCACGCCGGCGCTCACGATGGCCGTCCAAGCCTTTGATCGCGCGATGGACGCGGTCAACAGCCTCGACAACAACGTCGCTTCGTTCGTCTCGACGATGACACTGGTCTCGCCGGTTTTGGCGAAGGCGGCGCTCGCGCTCGCCAGCATCAGCAACCCGGCGGCCGCGGCGGCGGTGGCGATCGGGACGCTCGGCGCTGCGTGGGCGACCAACGTCTACGGCATCCGCGACGCCACCAGCGAGGCGCTCGAAGAGACCCAAGGCGTGGTCACATCGCGCTTCGAGGCCATCGCTGAGGCCGTCCAAGATGTCGGCAGCCGACTCTGGAGCGGTATCCTGAAACCGGTGCTGTCGCTGATCGAGCGCCAGTGGAGCGTCCACGGCCGGACGCTCATCCGTGAGGCCCAGCAGACGTTCGGGACGATCCAGCGGACGATCAGCCGCATCCTGCGCGGCATCTACCGCACCACGGTCCGGCCGGTGCTCCGGCTGATGACCCAAGCATGGAACGTCTTCGGTGACGACATCATGAAGATCGCCGACGCGGCGTTCGGGACGATCCTCACGATCGCCGAGACGGGGATGGACCTCATCATGACGGCCGTGACGGTCGGGATGCAGGTCCTCCAAGGCGACTGGGAGGGCGCGTGGAACTCGATCGTCGGCTTCGCTCAGCGAACGTGGCGCCGACTGGTCACGTGGCTCCAGACGGACGCAATCTCGCTGCTGACCGGCGCGTTCGGGCTGTTGATCACGGGCGCACAGACCGCGCTGAACTACCTGATCGGCACCGGCGAACGGACGCTGTACGGCGACATCAAGAACGTGCTCGGTGCGATCGACACGTACCTCATCGGCACCGGTGTCAGCCTGATCAAGGGCGCGTTCGGGACGATCGTCAGCAGCGCGAAGACGGCGCTGGGCTACTTGATCGGCACCGGCGAGGGCACGCTGCACGGCGACGTGACGGGCGTCGTCGGCGACATCGTCACCTACCTCACCGACGAGTTCGGCCCCAACGCAAAGGACGCGATCGTCGGCGCTCTCAGAGGGGCTGGCGAAGCAGCTGCCGAAGCGCTCAAGCAAGCGTTCAATCACGCCGTCCCGTCCTCGATCGGCATTGACGAGGTCGAGATACAGGGCCAGACCGTCGTCCCAGAGAAGCGCATCGACCTGCCGCAACTCGACACCGGCGGGCTGATCGAAGAGGAAGGTCTGTACGTCGGCCACCCCGGCGAGCGCGTGCTCAACCCTGCCGAGACGCGTCAGCTTGAGCAATTCGACCAGACCGCGATGGCTGGTGGCGAGGTTGACGTCGAAGACGATGTCCGCCGCGCGCTCGAGCAGGCTGATCGGACCGACGTGGTCGCGCAGAAGCTGGACGCGCTGATCCGCACGATCGAGGAGGGGATGGACGTCGACGTGACGATCGAGGACAGCAGCGGCCGCCACGACCCATTCTGATCATGGTAGGAATCTCACTCCGGATCGACGGCTCGGATGGCACCACGAAGACGACTGTCTCGGCGCAGACCGCCAACAAGAAAGAAGAGCTGAAAGGCGAGATGGCGCGCGCCGAAGTGGAGCTCCTCCGGAGCGCGTGGGCCGACGTCGAGGACGTCCTCGACCGGCGGAACGACCGGCTCATCATCGAGAAGCCGGACGGGTCAACGTTCTTCGCCGGGCGGTTCGACGAAGATCGACGCGGGAACGGCAGCGTGACGGTCTCGGTCGAGTCCTACGAGCTCGACGCCAAGCAAGCCGAGCCGACGGGGGCGAACGTCGTCTACCAGAACGTCAACGACAGCACGATCGTGCAGGACCTCATCGATCTCGTGCCGACGCTCTCGGCGGGCACGATCGACACGCTTGCGAGCAACCTCTCGATGTCGTTCAGCTACGCCGAGCCCAGTAAGGGCATCCGCAGCGTGGCCGAAGCGACCGGCGCCGAGCTGCGGTACAACTACGACCGGACGATCGACTACGTCGACCGCCGCGGGACCGACAAACCCGGCGTCGTGCTTTCGCCGAGCGAGCAGACGGTGGTCGACAACCCGCGTATCACTGAGGACGCCCGCGAAGATGTCACGCACATCCGCGGGTTCGGCGCCCAGAGCGGGCCGGACCAGATCACTGCGACGGCAACCGCTGACTCCTACAATGGCGGGCGCCCGAACTGGAAGGAATACGAGAACAAAGAGATCAAAGCCGTCTCGCGGCTGCAGCGGATCATCGACCAGCGCATCAACGAGTACGACGGCGAGCCACGCCATCTCGACATCGACACCTCGGCCGTCGGCGTCGACGTTGCGCTTGGCGACCGCGTGACCGTCCAGATTCCTGAAGAGAACATCGACCGCATGCTACGAGTCATCAGCCGCCGATCAGTGCTCGGAACCGCCGGCGCGGTCCTCAAGCTTGTCACATCGAACCGCCTGCTGACCAGAGACGATCAAAACCAGAAGGCGCGAAAGGACCTGCAGCGGTTCAACCGTGGGTATCAGGGCTACGTCGACCGGAACACGGCGCCGTACGGCCCCGAAGTCGCCGGCGACGGCAACCCACGGGAGATCATCGTCCCTGACTGGCCGGACGACATCGTCGACGAGCAGTTCGTGAATCTCGTCGTCCAAGGGTCGGCGTGGCGATCTCCGGTGACGCCACTGTCGCATGATCACTCGGTCAGCATCGCCGATCACAGCCACTCGGTCAGCATCTCGGGCCACCAGCACGAAGTGGACATCCCGGGCCATCAGCACGACTACGAACAGGCCGTGCTCGACCACCGACACACGCACAACGACTACGAGTTCCAAACCGGACAGACGGACGGGCACGACCATTCATATCAAAACGGCTTCGGCTATGTCACCCTACAGGACGGGACCTTCACACGGGCGAGTGGAGGCGTCCTCGGCGGATCGTGGTCTACGACTTCAACCACGACTGAGAGCGGCGGCTCAACAACCGAGACGACCAAAAGCGGCGGGGCAACCACGACAACGACAAGCGACGGCGGCGGGACAACGACAACGACCGACTCATCTGTCCCGCTCTCGCCAGAGATCACCACGACGTTCCAAGGTAATTCCTACTACCCGACCGACGTGACGATCTCGGTCAACGGAACCGACATCACAACTGTTTCCGGAGACAGTTCTAGCAGCTGGTCGGAGACGGTCGACCTCACTGGAGAACTGACGCCGGGGCAGAACACGATCACGGCGACGCCGGCGACGCGGGGGCAGATCAACCTCATCCTGTCGAGCGAACTCTTCCGGCGCGGCCGGAGCTCGGCCTAACGCAGTCGGCTTTTAGCAGCAGAAGCAACCATGCCACAGCAACTACACACCACCGGCGAGGAGTTCGAGCGGAAGCGTATCGAAGACTACAACGCCCAGAGTCGAGGGCTGCCAGCGTCGGCAGATGTCGGGCTCTACAACGACTCGACGGATCAGCTGGCGGACGCCGACGACGTCGGCGCGATCACCACCGAGCCTGCCGGTGCAGCGTACTCCCGGGTCTCGGTTGACTTCGCGTCGATGGCTCCCGAAGAGACGAGCGATCCAAACTGGCAGCTGACTCTTCCCGACGTCGCGTTCGATGTCAGCGATAGCGACCAGACCGTGGACTCGTACTTCCTCGTCGTGACGTTCACGAGCGAGACAGCGGGTGACAGTGGCGACAACCCGCATCTGTACTACACAGGTGCGCTGAAACGCGAGGAGAATCTCTCGGACATCGCCGGCGAGTACGTGATGCGGGATGGCGGCTTGGAGGAGGACTAACTCATGCCCACGACACAGATTAGCGACGCGATCGTCTTTCCAGAGGACAAAGGAACCGGCCTGCCGAGCACGTCCGACGCGGACTACTCCAGCGCGGGGCACTTCGGCGGGCTGGCGGCACAGAGCAACAGCACCGACTACGTCGAGGCCGGCATGGGGTTCACGCCGGACTTCGGAACGCCAGCGCTGGACATCGGCGCCGGGCTGGCGTACATCCGTCACGAAGCAACGGTGAATGTCCAAGACGATGTCGGCGACTACATCAACGACTGGAAGCAGGGGATCTCGCTCGCGGTGCAGGTACCGTCGGTGAGTGGGCTGGCACTGACTGATGGCGCGACGAACCACGTATTCGTAGCGCTGGATCTCTCGTCGAACAACGGCGCGGAGTACGTGATCAACACGACCGGTGATGCGCCTTCGGCGCCGTCACTGAAGATCGGGACGGTGGACACGGCGAACGACACGGTCGAGGAGCTGAACCGTGACCCGGATCTCAGCTTTGAGGTGGCGAGTGGCGAGGAGCTCGTGCTTGAGGACACTGCTAGCCAGTGATGCCAGATGCCCCGAAGCTTATATCGGTTGGCTAGAGTTTTCATGATACCACACTATGCCGGATTTCACGCGACGGCGGGCACTCGAAGTGCTCGGCACAGGGGCGACGACAGTGCTCGCTGGCTGTTCGGGCGACCCAACGAATACTGAAGACAAGCCGAACGAGACAGCACCGCCAGAGCCTGAAGAGCAGTCTGTTGGGGATCTGGAGGATGTCCTCGTCATCGAGGCCGCGCAACAGCACACGTTGCGAGCCGACAGCGGTGAGGTGTACGATGCGGTGGAGATCCACGCCGACGGGGCATTGGCGTTCGAAGACGGTGCGGCACTACAACTGAGAGGAACCAACGACTCATGACGGACATCAAGATCGTAAACGAGAACGGGAAGATCGTGGGAAAGGACGTCGAGACTGGCGAGACGGTGCCAATTGAACTCGGCGAGACAGTTTTGGACTCGGTCAGTACAGACGAAATAACGAGCAGAATCCAGATCGACGCGGGCGACGATGCGCAGTCGATGATCGAATCGGCCACGGGGCCAGCATGGATTCAGGTAGAGCCGGGTGCGACGTTCGATATCACGCCGCCGTTCGAGCCGCCGGCGTCAACTTTCATCGACGCTGGAACGTCGTCACATCATGCGCCGGTAACGACGTTCCAAAAAGTCGGTGACGGCGACATGATGAGTGTCCCCAGCGGACTCTGGCTCCGCGGCATCGAGTTCGACGGGCAGCGGTCGAGTTACACAGGCAATGGCCTCGTCGACCGGAATTTCGACGGCCAGAACATCAGGATGGTCGGCTGCACGATTCGGAACATGGCGGGTCACTGCCGTGTGCATGACGCGGCAGCTTACTGCTACTACGAGAACGACCGGTTTCTGGATTCGGACGGCTACGCGATCCGCAATATCACAACCGACCACGACGGGTTCCGCCGCAGCACCCTCATCAACTGCCGGTCGTCATTCACCGGCGGTTTCCTGAAAAGCGAAACCTCGGATCGGTTCAACGAGTACCGAAACATCCGCGTGACGAGTCAGAACGGGCCAGGAATCCACATCGACAACAGTGCTGAAGGTGTGCTCAAGCACCACCTCTTTACCGGCCACATCAACGATACCGACGGCCCTCACGTCTACGTCGAAAGCGGGGGCCTTGTCGAAACGGACTTTGGAGTGTCGATGGCGAATGGCGGACGGAGTGTCTCTGTCCCGACGACCGCACCAGTCGGCGGCATCGTCCACGTAGAAGGGTCCAGCCAAGAATGCCGGATGACTTTCTCAGCTGGCCGCTTGGGTGTGACGGGATCAGACGCCGGCGCGGGAATCTCGAACCAAAGCGGCAACAATCTGCGCGTGCTCGCCACCGGAGCTGACGCCACAGGCAGCGAAACGATCGAGGGGCAGGTCATCCTGACCGCGATCGACGTTGAGAGGTTTGCAATGGCGCGCCCCTCGAATTTTAATGGCTCGGCAGGGTACGCTCTCGACGGCAATTTCCCCGGAGAAGGACGCCTCGTCAACTTGGACGACGGCCAGAGCTATTACTTCGGCTGGTGGGGCAACCCGCCAGAGGCCAGCCCGGCACAGGGGAGCTTCTACGTGGACTCGGGGAGCAACACGGGCGATGGGGAAGCGGGGATCGGGATCTACGACGGGTCGGCCTGGACGTACACGAATTGATCACTGCTGACGCGCGTTGCTCATTACGGTACTTGACAATCTGGGCAGTCTGACACGTTTTCAGTACACGATACATCATGTCCCAACTCGGCACTTCACAACTCGGCGAAGAGCGCCTCGGCGCCCGACCACCACGAGATCAAGACGGCCGACTCGGCCGGTTCAACTTGGGCCGTGTCCAGCTGGGCGAGACGACGCCGATCGCTGTCCGTGAGGCGCTCGCAAGTTCGGCGACAGCTACGTCCAAGCAGTCGGCGATCGCGTCGCTCACGGCAGGCGCCGAGTCAACGACTGCGACAGGGACGCCGCAGCAGTCCTCGATCGCGTCGATCGTCCGGTCGGCGATCACAACGTCGGCCGCAGCGACGCCGGCGGAAGCGTTCCGATACTTCCGCGACTGGGAGATCGACGGCATGACCGTCGAGACCGTCACGAAGGACGGCACGAAACGCGCGGAGCTCACAGCGAAGCGGCTCTCGCTCTCGTTCGAAGTCACGCGTGACAACCTCGACTACTGGCGGCAATACGACCGGACTGGCGATCTATCGATCACGACGGGCTACGGCGGCTCGTTCGATGTCGTCGATCGCGCTGGCCGGGCTGGCGCCGTCGAAGCGGTACCGCCGACAGATTACCAACCACCGTTCGACCGGGCAGACTACTACGTCAACAGCTACGAGGAGAGCCAGCTTGCCGCCGATCGCTTCGAAATCTCGCTCACGCTCCAGCGGACAGAGAACCGAGAGACCAGCTTCCAGATGGCTGACGAGGCGGGTGAGGACTGGCTGCTTGAGTTCGGCGTCGCAACGGTCGCGCTCGAAAACGAGCAGGTTCGGCGGTCCTCGGCTGGCGGCAGCCGGACCGGGATGCGCGTGACGCTACCGCTGATGCTGACGGACGACCAAGCGGCCGCAGTTGCTGAGTCGGCTGCCTATCCAGACGCCGTCGTCGAGCGGTCGGTTCCTGATGGCGAAGACTTCGTTGAGGACACGAGCGGGGGTAATCAGACCGTGACGATCACGCCGCCGGCGTCGGCGGAGATGGATACAGGAGACTACGCAATCCAATCGTGGCGGCTCTCGTTCGGTCGGTTCGGCGAGGCGCGTTGGAGTGTCGAGTTAGAGTTGCGGGAGATGAAGAGTTGAACAGAGCCAGTGCGAGGTTACCGCGTCTGGATCTGGTTGAGTTGTCGCTGGGTGTTGTCCGGCGTCGAGGCGATGTAGCGGCGGGCGGTGCTGATCTGCGACCAGCCGAACATCGCTTGGAGCGCCGGCGCGGCGAGGCCCTTCCCGGCCAGATGCGTCGCAGCAGTCGCT
Organism: Natronoarchaeum philippinense; assembly: GCF_900215575.1. Classification (NCBI taxonomy): domain Archaea; kingdom Methanobacteriati; phylum Methanobacteriota; class Halobacteria; order Halobacteriales; family Natronoarchaeaceae; genus Natronoarchaeum; species Natronoarchaeum philippinense. The sequence goes on from NZ_OBEJ01000009.1 coordinate 23,615, forward strand.
CTGAGGCCGTGCGGGTTCGTCGTCTCCTCACTCAACCCGTCGGCTTCCCGCAGCGCTTCGTCGACGCGACGGTTGACGGCTTGGCGCGATCTCGTCCACTCGTCGAACCGGTCGAAATACTGTTCGAGCACGAGCTCGGCACGCGAATCGAAGTCGAACGGCACCGACCGGGCGGCGTTCTCTGTTTTCGCGGTCCACATCTGCTCTTCCGCTTCGTCCTGCGTCACCTCGTTTTCCTGTTGGTAGCGGCGAGCGACATCGTCGAGCGCCTCGCGGACTTCGTCGACGTCGTCGACGGCGCCCGCGTTCGCCAGTAACTCCTCAACCTGCCGGTCGAGAGCATCCTTTCGGAGGTCGCCGTCGATGTGGATCACGTGGATGGTCTGAAGTTGGCGCTGGAGTTCGCCGGGCAACGAGGGCATCTCCGAGAGTTGTTCTTGCAGGGCTTCGAGGCGCGCCTCGGCCAGCGACAGCTGTGAATACTCAGCGCGCTGGGCGGCTTGCTGGCGGCAGTAGCCACAGATCCCGCCGTCCTTGCCCTTCTCACACGGGAGATGGAACGGGATGTCGATCATTCGTTTGCGCCAGTTCACCCAGTCGCCTTTCATGTGGCAGATTTCGCCCGGGCGAAGTCCGAGGCGGCCGCCGACGAACGCGACGAACCGTGCCTCGAGGCTGCGCAGGTCGCAGTCGATCGCTCTGGCGCCTTGGAGGAAGCGCTCGAACTCGTAGTCGTCGAGCGCGTTCTCTTTGCTGTGCGTCGTCACGCGTGATCACCGGCTCGGCGAGGGCCGATGCAGAGCTGCACAGGCTCGACGTCCAGATCGTCGACGCGCTCGCTACGGCGCTGGTTGATGGTCGCCGGCGCCGGCGTGGGCGCATCGGCTGACTGGCTGCTCACTGTTCTCCCTCCGTTGGCTCGTAGCAGTCGGTGGTGAGCTTCCGGACGTGCTCGGCCAGCGAACTGGTCGAGTCGCTCGGGGCGACCTGCTTCGACCGGTCGTTGTAGTTCACGGCGCCGAGCTCGTCCAGCTTGTCGAGATGGTTCTGCGTGAGCGCGATATAGACGCGCGTCCGCTGCTCGCCGGTGACGTGGCTGGGGTCGATCCCCTGCTCGATCGCCGCGATCTCGACGGCGAGGTCACCGGCAGCAACCGGGCCCTCTGCGCGGTCGAGCGAGAGCAGCGTCTGGCGACGCCGCGAGTTCGCAACGGCCTCGAAGGCGTCGTCGGGCTCCATCGGGATGCAGCCCGCAGCGGCGGCGGTCATCGTCCACCTCGTGCCAGCTGCTGGCCCGCTGCTGTGAGGAGGACGATACAGTCGACATCGTCGCCGACGATCTCGACGTAGCCGCCGGCGGCCAGTCGGTTGAGCCGTTCGTCGATCTCTCGCAGCTGGAGGTCGCTCTCGATCGAGAGGTCCCGGCGGGTGGTGGCGCCGTTTCGGTCGGCGGCGAACTGTGCGATCTTCTGCAGTCGTGGGTCACGGTCCGGGGTGAGCGGGCTGTCCTCGTACGCCTGAAGGACAGAGTTATCACTCTCCGGACGGTTAGTCTCGCTTGCTGTCATTGCGGCAGCACGGCCGGTTCCCGGTGTCACAGCACCGGGGCCATTTCAGGCGACCGTGTCAATTCTGGATAGTTGCCACGTTATAAAGTATATTTGTATATTTACTCAGCGCCCGCGAAACCAGCGGTTTGAACAGGCGTAGAACAGCGGAAACGGCGGGTGGTTAGGGTCGCACTTAGTCGGCGAGTTGTTCGGCGTGCTCGATGTACGAGGGCAGCCGGTCCCAGAGGTCGTCACGGCGCTGGATGATCGGCTGGAGCCGGTCGAGCGCCCGGAGGTCCTCGGCGTCGACGTCGCCGTCGACGATCAGGTCCAAGAGGTCAGCGCCTTCGTCGGCAACGGTCGGCTCGACGAGCCGCGGCGCCTGCCCCAGCTCGGCGATCGTCTCGCCGGGACACCAGAGGCACTCGTCGCGGTGCCGTGGCGTCCGGCGGCCGCAGTGGTCGCAGACGACCGGAACGATCGGATCGGGATCTTCGTCGTAGTCGATCTGTGCGCCGTCGGCCATCGCTATGTGCTTCCGGCTTTCCGACCCGAAGACAGCGATGTAGTGGGCGACGACTCTCGACCCGCGGGACCAGCCGAAGTGAAACTCGAGGTCGCGCTGGCTGACGTAGCGACTCGCAGCGAGGATGCTGGCGCGCGACTTGCGGAAGTGCTCGGGGTTCGCCGGCTTCGTGACCCCTGCGCGCTCGGCAGCCCGCTTGATGTTTCGGCGGATGTCTTGGTAGCCGACGTGCTCGTCGTCGTACCGTTTCGTCCAGAGGTACGTGTCCGACCGAGGGCCGCGATCGGTCGCGTTCGCCGGGTGAGCTTCTTCCATCCACAGCCGGACGTACGGCGCGCCGACGTCGACGCGGACGGTGCGGGCGAACGTCTTCGAGTCGGACTCGATTGACACGAGGAGGTGGTCGCCGCGGTCGTCGATCTGGCCGAACGTGAGCTCCCAGAACTCACTCATCGGCCGGCAGCCCAGCGCCCAGAGCAGCGCGGTCATCGCTTTCTCGCGCTCGTGGTTGCAGTGCTCGATGATCTCGACGATGTCGTCCCAGAACAGCACTTCCGAGGGTTCGGGTGCGGGCTGATCGTCCTCGACGTTGCCGAGCTCGACGGCGCCGAAGCGCTCGGGGTAGTCCTCGTCCGGCGCGTCCGGTGCGAGGAAGCGGCCCCAGCTGCGGAGCGCCGAGTAGTAGTTGTCGAGCGTGTAGCCGTTGTCGTACTCGCCGTCAACCCAGCGGACGATCGCGTCGATCGCGTCCTCGCCGGCGTCGGGGTCGAGCGTCTCAACGAGCGCGTCGGTGTGCTTGGCGAGCCGGTGCAGGTGTGAGAGGTAGCTCTCGTGCCGGGTGCCGCTGATCTGGTGTTTTGCGCTGGACGTCCGGTTGTGGGCGTCAAGGGCGTCGTGGTAGTCGAGGAGTCGTTGCCGTTCGGTGTCGCTGATCTCGTCGTCGCTCCGGATGTGCCGGAGCCGTCTGTCGATGACTTTTTGATAGTCGTCTTGCATACTCGTAACTGTTGGATGCGACCGCGCTACGGTGGGTTGCTGCGTGGCGGCGCGGTCGCGCTGGTTGGTTGGTGGGCGATGCTCGGGCTGCGCTGGCACGCGGCCCAAACTTACTTAATGATCTGAAGCCCTTATATAACCTTGCCGTAAGGTAATTCGAGCTTACTGCGAGAATCAGTAGACAGTGACGAGGCGTGTAGTGTGTTTTCTCTGGTATTGAGTAGCAAGACGTATTTAAAGAGCAATTGGCTGCTCAGGGGAGAAAGCATTTCCCGATCGGCCGTGCCGTATCGATCATGCCCTCGATCGAAGAGTTGCTCGTTGGAGTCTCGGTCAGCTGCGGCGTCGTCGGACTGGCTTGCATCGCTATCGGTCAGTACATCCTCCTGTTCGCGTAAGTGTGGCCACTTGGTAACATAAATAAAATAATCCTGCATCCTATCCCTAAATCGCAGTAGACAGTCGCTACGAGTGACTGAGCGGCGTCTGGAGCGGTGGACTGGGGGTGTTTTCCCCGGGTTGAGCCGCCGAAAACGTGGGCCAAAACCCCGTCGTTTCCGATGGAACAGCCCCGATAAAGCGTTATTCGATATATCGAACGCGAACAGCAGATCACTCCAGCCCGAGTTCGTCACCTCGGTAGTCTTCTGCCATCGTCAGCTGACCATCTCCCCGTACTCGTCGTAGGCCGCTTCGAGATCGAGGTACGCTGCGATCGCCTCGAGGTCTTGATGTCCGTGACGGAACGCCGCAGCGTAGAAGTCGTTCTTCAGCGGCTCGTCGCGGTCAGCGAGGTTGCACAGCGCTTTGATCTGCCGGAACGCGGTCTCCAATTCCTCTTTCTCGTCCGCCGGGATGTACGCTTGGACGTTTTCACGGCTCGCCTTCACGCCGTCCTTCCCATCGGTCCCGGTAGTGCTGTCTTCGCTGTCGTTGCTGTCAATCCCATCATTACTGGCACTGCTGGCTACGTCAGTCATACTATCATTCTCGTCAGAGACATCATTGCCGTCTTTACTGTCCTGCTCGTCGTTGCCGTCGTCGGTCGTTCCTTCGTACTCGTCTTTCAGGTCACCGAGGCCGCTGAAGCGGTCGCGGGGGTCGTCGTCGGCCATCGAGATCACGCCCCGTCGATCCGCTCGTCGAGCGTTGCGGCGAGTTTACGGTAGCGGTCGCACATCGCGTTCTCAGGATCGAACTCGAACAACGTCTCGCCGTGACGCCACGACCGTGGAATCGCAACGCGGTAGCGGACTTCGAGAACCTCCTCACCGTCGTCGCTCTCTTGGAGTAGCAGCTCGTCGTCGAACTCGGGCCGAAGCTCCTCGAGGATGAATTTTTTCTCGTTGTTGTCACGCGCGACGTTGACGAAGATGCCGGCGATCGAGACCTCGTCGTCGAGGTCTCTCCGAATCGGGATGACTTGGTTTTCCATGAGCTCACTGAACCCGTCCAGCGCCTCGCCGGCGGGCATCAGCGGCACGAGCACATTCTTCGCGGCGATGATCGCCGAGTCGCTGACGCGGTTGAGCTCCGGCGGCGAGTCCAGCACGACCCAGTCGTAGCCGTCCTCGACATCGTCGAGGAACTCTTCGAGGCGCAGGAACCACGCGCGGTCGTTGTTCAGGTCGTCGGAGAGATCATCCATCCGGCGGTTGGCCGGGATCACGTCGAACGGCCCGCGATCGCGGATGATCGATGTCGGATCGGCGCCGTCGACGGCGTCGTCCTGTAGCAAGAACTGGCCGATGTGGTACTCAGCGTCGTAGGCGTCCTCAAGGCCGAGCCCTTTCGTGAGCCCGCCGCGGTGGTCGAGGTCGACCGCGAGGACGTCCTCGCCCTGGTCGGCGAGTGCGGCCGCGAGGTTTGTCGCCGTAGCTGTCTTCCCGGTCCCGCCCTTGAATATCGCCGTCGTGATGCGTTTTGCTGTCATGATTGGCAGACCCGGCATAGACGGCAATCCCATCATTACTGGGATTGCTGTCCTGCCTGTCACTACCGGGAGTGCTCTCACTGATGGATCATAAAAGCGCGTCAGACGCTCGTCGGCCGGCGAGGAATAGATGTCGAAGCGGTGCGTCAGTCGTCCGCCGGCCGGTCAGTCCCCGTATGTAGACAGTGGTGGTTGCGTGTCTCAGTCGATGAGATTATATGACTGGCCGACGCCACTGTAGGCTGTTCCAGACGGCGCTCTGGAGCCGTTGAAGTTGGCGTCCGCACCACACGATGCGGTTTCAGATGGACGCTTCTGCGGTCTACTCTTCGAGCTTCCGTCGCGCGGAGTTGACGCGCTCCGAGACGTTGCTCCGGTTGAGCTCCGACGCTTTTGCCCAGCCCGTCTGAGAGTAGCCAAACCGCTCGACGGCGAGGTAATCGCGTAGCTCCGACGCAGTCAGTTCCCGCGCGAGACCGTCGTACATCGTCGGTTCGCTGTCGTCGGGCTCGGCGATGGTAAGATATCGCTTGTTGCGCTTGTTGCGTTCGCCAACTCGCGTCCCGAACTGGACGATCTCCCAGCCATGCGGGAGTTGATGTTTGTCGAGCGAGAACGCCGAGAACTCCGTACCGGGCTCCCACGACACGCGCACCGCAGCCCGGCCGTCGGCAATCGTGTCGGTCTCGATCGTCCAGTCGATGGGCAGGCCTCGATTGTCCTCCAACGCCGCCGCAACGTCGTCCTGCTCGCGGTCGTGATCCTGCTTGTCGCCGCCGTCGGTCCGCAAGTCTTCGTCGCTGTCTCCGGATTCGATCTCTTCGTCTTCGTCGTCTTCGATTGGCTGGAGCGAAACGCCACTGCCGTCCTCGATCTCGGCGTTGATGTAGCCCGCGCTGACCTCGTGTTCCTCGCCCTCGTCGGTCTCGATGACGACGATGGTCTGCTCCATCGTGTTGCTCGGGCCGAGGTGCTTCGTGACCTCTTCGATTTCTAGAACCGTAGCGTCGGTTTCGACGATCTCGGCATCCGTCGTCTCCAGCGTAAACTCGTCGGGGATGCTGATGTAGTGAACGCGGTCGCCGGCTTCGAGTTCGTGCATTGTGTTCGACCTCTATGTAGTACATAGGGGGACAACCACTTATAGTTTGTGGTGTATAGGGGAACACACTGGGAGGAGTGTGGGTGAGAGGGTGGCCGGTTCGGTCAGTACCGCTCGCAGACTTCTCATTAGACATGTGGATCATCACCCGGATAGTGCGCGCCAGTAGTGCGGCGGGCAGTCTCGCGTTGCTGTTCGCGGCGCCGTCGAGCAGCACGGATCGGCTCGGGCAGCTGCGCATCTCGGTCTTGCCCACCAGCGTCGGGCTCGATCGACGAAAGCGCAGACGACACTGCTGAAGCGAACGCATCAGAGAACGCTTCCGCAGCGTTCGCCATCGCGTCGATCAGCGGGTCAATCGCGGTCTGCATCGCGTCAGTGAAGACGCGGACGTGAGCGTTCACGACCACGACCAACGAGATCGCGTCGCCGGCGCCGGCGTCGATCTCTTGCTGGACGATCGGCGGGACGACGATCCGGTCGCGCCGGTCGGTCGGCAGCATCGATCGGGCCAACTCCGTGGCTCGGAACTCGTCCGGCGTCAGCGAGAACTCTGGGGCCGCGCGTTCGAGCACCCAGTGATCGCCGGCGTCCAAGATGCGGTACTGGAGCGCCTTGCTGTCTCGATCGATCGACAGGCCGGTCTCGGTCATAGCTCCACCTCGTCACGGAGGTCGCCCGCCGGCCGGAGCGTCGGCAGCTGCGTTGCGATGCGGACGCGGTGGGCCGCGAGCGCAACGCCGAGGAAGTACGCCACTGCGAGGACGCCGAATGCGACGAGGGCCAGTGCATCGAGCCCATGGATCGGCGTCGCTACAGCGCCGAGGCACGCGGCGGTGGCCCAGAACGCCACTCCGAACGGGCAGACTTGCTCGGCAAGTCGGGCAGTCTGGTAGAGCACGCTACGGGGCAGGTCAGTCAGCATCGAGCATCGCCTCCTTGGCTTCCTGAACGCGCTTGTACTTCTCGACATCACCATCGCCAGTGTCGGGATGAAGGTCCGCCGACAGCCGACGAGCGACAGCTCGTACGACCTCGTCGGGCGCGTCGGGTGCGACACCGAGGATCTCGTGCGGTGGTTCGGTGGCCTCGATCACGTCCTCGTCGTCGGCCGGCGGCAGACGGGCGTTGGCGAACTCGCTCTCGCCGGTCTCAACCGGTCGCTGCTCCATCTTGCGCTTCTCGTGGATGTAGAGCCCGACCGTCCGGACGTTGTCTCGGAGCTTCGTGTAGCGGTCGCACGCGACGGCGTACTGGTTGCCGTCCATCGACCACCGAACCACGACGCCCGGGTCGTCTGGGTTTGCGCGGCTGTAGGGGCGCTGGTCGCGCTGGCGCTGCTGGGCGGCTGTCGAAAGCCGCCAGTCATCGACGCCAAGACGGTCGAGTTCGGCTTCGAGATCGTCGAGCGCCTGTGCGAGCGTCACGTCGTATTTGCGATTCCGTTCGCGCTCGCCTGTGGGGGTTCGCGCGAAGTCGGCCGGCCAATCGATGCCGCTGCTCTGGTCCGGTTCGGCGGTCGCGTTACTCATCGTTTTCCCCGAGTGCCTCGCCGATGCGATCAGCTGCACGTCGTGCTGCCTCTGGGTCGCTGCGTTCGAAGGCGCCTTGGAGGCCTTGATAGGCTTCTCTCACAGATTGTAGGTCAGTTTCTGGCGAATCACAGACATCGCGCTTGACCATCTCGTAGACCTCGGGGAAGTGCTCTTCGAGGATGTCGATGTCGCTGCCGAGCTTCTTCCGAACGCGATTTCGAACCAGCGAGCGGACTTTGTACTCGTAGTTGTCCGACACATCACGATCGCCTGCAATGATCTCCTGCTCGGCTTCGGTAAGCAACGCGCGGCCCTCTTCTGTCATTGAATCTGCTGTTTTAGCTGTGGCCATGTAATACCACATGTCGTAAGATACACGCACGCGCCAAATAGCTTACCCCTAACTCGTATACACACTCAGCAGTGTATACGATTATTCGTAAGTATTAAGGAAGTGGCTGATAGAGATGTAACTGAAGCGCGGGACGCCTCGGGAGAAACTCCCGGGGACGGTGCTTCAGACACCGACCCCGCGCCCTCAAAGAGAGCAACCATGGCTACGAAACAGAACGCCAAGAACTTCACGCAAGACGTCGACCGAGAGCACTTCGAGATTCCCGCCGAGTGGGCCTACGCTGGCTCGCATGAGACGGTCGACGAAGAGACCGAGAACCGCTACTACGCCGAGAAAATCTGCGTTGAGACCCACCTCGAAGGCGAGCGCGTCAGCGCAACCGAGATCGATTACTCCGAGGACGTCTTGATGTGGGTTCGCTACGAGCACCCCGAGACCGGCGACCGCGTCGAAGAGGCCTACCGTGCCGCGGCGATCGAGCGCGATGGCGAGATATACTACACCCCGAAGGTCGTCCGCAAAGGCGGCCCGGACAAGTTCAAGACGAGTATCGCAGTGCCGAAGCGCCGTACCGAGGAGGGACGGTGATCACGATGCAGGACATCTGCCGCGACGCACGCAAGCGCCTCAACGAGACCGCGCGTCATCAGGCCGAGCAGTTTGACTCGGTGATCCTCCACAACCACGTCGCCGAAGGGGTTCCCGAAGACAGTGACCTTCGGCGGCTCGTCGATCTCGCCGAACGAAGCTACGCGCTGGCAGCCGACACTGACGACGATGAGATCGACACGGCGGCGTTCAGCGCCGGCGCGGACCTCAACGACGCGGCGACCGAGCGCGTCAACGACGTCGTGACCGAGTTGGTCGCCGAACTGGACGACGACGCGATCGCGGCCGCCCGCGACGAGCGCGACCGGTTCCTCGAGGACGATGAAGACGATGGCCGCGAAGAGCCGACCCGCTCCGAGCCAGCCGACTTCGGCGGCGGCGAGTCCACGGGGGTGCAAGACCTATGAGCGACGACCTACCCCCAATCAAGATCGGCGACCACGTCACTGACCGCGAAGACGACGAAGACAGTGCCACGATGCTGGTCGTTGGGCTCGACACGCTTCGGGCCGACGCGTACGAACTCGGCGACGGCGGCCCGACCGTCGCGGAAGTCAACCCCGAGTACCCCGAGACCGACGACGTCGTCGAGGTGATCTTCCCGCAACGGACCGACTTGGATGTCGACAAGAAGCGCTACGCCTACCCCCGCGAACGGCTCTCACTGGAGACGCCACTACACGACCTCGAGGACGAGCAGGAGGTGAACGCCGATGCACAGTGACCGCCTCGATCGGGCCGCCATCGAGCAAGCGATCTGCGGCCGGGAACTCCCGAACGATCAGCCCGAGCACTGCCGGCGCTGTGGTGGCGAACTCTGGGAGGGGCAACCCGCCACGCTTCGCGTGACGCGGACGACCGGCGAGACGCGATGGGAGATCGTCGGGATCTGGTGTCCAGTCTGTGCGCCCCACGAGTTGGAGTCGAGTACGCTCGGCGCCGAGGACACACTCGTCGAAATCGAGATCGCGGCCGGCCAGCTGCATCCCGAAACATGGCTTCAAGCTGTCCGCCCAGACGTGATCGACACGGCGAGTGCTCACGACGAAGGTGGCACAGACATCGATGTCGGCGCCGTTCTCATGGAGGTAGCTGATGGCGGCGAGTAACGCCGGCGGGAGTGAGCTGCTACTCGGCCTCGAGCGGAACGCGCGAAACCATCCGACCGGGAGGGTCTACTGCGAGTGCTGCGATGCTGTTGGCGAGCGTCCCGACGAGGTCAGCCATATGGTGGACTGTCCGCTGGCGGACGACTAAGACAAAACGGGAGAGTTGCTGTTTTTGCGGGCTTACTTTAGCGACGAAGAGTTAGTCAGCTACTACTGTCTTCGCCGCAGTCGCATTTCCCGACAGGTGTTCTCTTAGCGCAGTCCGGACAATCTCAGACTGCGGTACGTCGTACGGGACCTCGTCCTGCTCCTTCTGGATGAGTTCTTCCAACTCATCGTCAATTCGGACACTCAACTGCTTCGCCATTGTTGTTGCAAGTGTTGTTCCCCAACACAAATAAGCCTAGGGCCTACAGCGAACACTTCAACCCCGCTGCACCACAAGTATTATACTGCAACACAAGTAATACAGAGCCATGCCGGGAGATGACGATAAGTTCATTCACGTCCGCTGTTCGCCGGCTCTAAAGCGGAAAATCCGACTCGCCGCGGCAGCAGCGGAGTTGAATCAAAGCGACTTCGTCCGGTCGCGGCTCGGGGACATCGCTGACGACGAATTAGAGGACGTGAACATCGAGGAGTTGCTCGACAGCGAAGAGATCGCCGAGGCATAGCTCGCCAATCAACTGCAGACCGCCGCGCCCCCACGCGGCGGCCAAGAACACCAATGCGCATCCGATACCACAAACCCCCGAGGCTTGGTAATGCGGCCGGTACTTGCGGCTTCGCTGTAGTATCACGAGGATACTACACGAATGCCCGCCAGTACGCCGCGTTTACTTCCACTCGGGTCGGGGTTTGCAAACCGCGAGACGGCGCCGCGGTCGGATGGGGTTTCACTTTCACTCCGGCGGGTAATCAGTTTGATAATAACCGCTCTCGTCAGAAGCAGTTGGTACCATGGCGAAAGTTAAACGCGCCGACGGGAGTAGCGTCGAAGACCGGCGGGAGACCATCCAGATCAACCGGTCAGATGACATTGATCGGATGCGTTTCCGCTGTCCGAACGGCCACACGCGGTGGACGCCGACAAACTCGCACGTCTACTGCTCCTCGTGTGGCAAAGCACGCGACTCCCACCGGGATGCCGACCCCGAGCACTACGAGCTCCTGGACAAGAAGACAGGGGAGCTCATCTCGTGGTCGCGCATCGAACTCATCGACGGGCGCTGAGACCGCCCACCCCGGAAATACAACCCTCACTTACAACACAGCCGCGAAAACACGCCAGCACATCACGACACTAACCGACCGCGTCGGCCCATTCCAAAAGTTCGACGCGGCCGGTTCCAAGCTGTCGTGGTCCACTGCCGGTCAGGTCGCATTGTCCACCGAGCAACCCGTTGGCCTGCTGCGGGCTCCCTAACGGGAGGATCAGCAGGCAACCGCAGTAGACACATGACCCATTCCAACGCGACAGATAAAAGCGCTCCCCCATCGAGCGAGCGCCAGTCCATCGAGCAACCGAACACGAACCAAGCCACAACTACGCTAGCAGCCCACGATCTCACGGCGTTCCAGCGGCACATCCTGACGGTCCTCGACGACGGTCGGCAGCACGGCCTCGGCGTCAAGGCAGACCTCGAAGACCTCTACGGCAAAGAAGTCAACCACGGTCGGCTGTACCCGAACCTCGACGAACTGGTCGGGCTCGGCTTCGTCGACAAGAGCGATCTCGACGGGCGCACCAACGAGTACGAGCTCACCGACGCCGGCCACGACGCGCTCGTCGAGCAGGCCGAGTGGGAACTCCAGCGCGTCGCCATCCAGAACGAGGGTGATGCCTGATGCTCGGCCGGATCATCGATGCACTCACCGGCACCCGCACGGAGGACGCTAACCCGCCCGAGCAGAACCACGACATGTCCGTCGACATGGCGGTGACGCCCAACACATCGCTCTCCCTGAGCGAACTCGGCGAGATCATCACCAACGCCTGTCGGCGCGACATCGTCGAGATCGTCAACGACCACTGTACCGAGACCGGGCAGGCAGTCGGCCTCGGCGATCTCGCACGCGTCGTTGCCGCACGCGAGAACGACAAGCAGCCCAGCGAGATCACCAGCGACGAGCGCAAGCGCGTGTACGTCGCACTGTACCAAGTCCACCTACCGAAGCTCGAGAGCATGGGCGCGATCGCCTGTAACGACAGCCATGATGCGATCGTCCCGACGCCGGAGACGGCCGGCATCTGCGAAGCGCTCGTACAGCTGCGCGAACTCCAGACCGACCCGGACGACGCACCAGCCATCCCGCCGACAGCACTGACCACAGAGCGACGCCTCGACGATCTCGACCACTACGACAGCGCCGTCGGACCAGTCGCTGTCGGCGACGGAGGTGACGAGGCATGACGACCGACCGTGACTGGGAGACGATCGGCTGGGTGCAGTCATCGCAGTACCGTGAGGACGTCCTCGAGGCGCTGACGGCGAGCCCGAAGACGCCGTCGACGATCGCCGAGCAGACCGACGACGGTATCGCCCACATCTCGCGGGCGCTCCGGAGCCTGCGTGAGCGCGATCTCGTCGAGCTGCTGGTCTCAGAGGACTGTCGGAAAGGCCGCGTGTACGGGCTGACTGACGCCGGCGCGAAGATCGCCGGAGAGATGCAGGAGGTGAGCGTCTGATGCACGGCGTCGACGGCGTCTGTCGCAACTGCGGCGAGGACCCGCGCAAGATATACAGATGCCAAGAATGTGGCACGCCGGACCCGCTTGATGGCGATCAGGAGGACGACGAGGAGACCACAGGCCAGCACGTGATGGCCGACGGTGGTGAAGAGATCGAGGAACTCGCGGTCGAAGAGGATGCGACGATCGCCGAGTTCGCGGAGATCGCTGAGGAGAAGACGCGCGGTGTGGACTTCCTCGACGAACTCGACGACGCCGAGCTCACGCTCGCCGAGCTATCGGCGTCCTACGTCGACGCCGATCGGATGCTGCGGACGTTCGCGGTCAGTGCTGAGGGGTTCGACCCCGACGACTACGACGAGCCTGCCGACGACGAAGCGACCGACGCGGGCGACGTGCTCCGCGACCTGTTCGCGCACGCGTTCCGGCACCAGGCCGACTGGTCGGAATGGCGCAAGACGCTGATCGTCTTCGCTCTCGTGGAAGGCGTCTCGAAAGCGACGCTGCAGGCGGCCCATCGTGAAGCGGCCGACATCGTTGGTCCAGACGCCGCGGCCGACGAGTTCAGCGAGGCGCTCGAAGCCGCGATCGAGTACCGCGACGAGCTCGACCAGACCGACCGAGAGGTCCGGACTGACGGCGGCGTCGAGCACGAGCGGGCAGACCCGCGGGCTGCCGAGCGGATCGCGGGCCCCGACTGCGAGTACGAGGACTGCGACGCCGAAGCCGATTGGCTGGTCGAACTCGAGCTCAGAGGGAGCTACGTCGGGTTCGTCTGCTGTCAGGACTGCAGCAAGACCAACCGCCTGTACGCCCGCGAGAACGAACTGTACCGGAACGACGTTACTGACGAGGCCCGCGGCACGGTCGATGTCGAGTTTGAGGAGATCCGCGCCGACGGCGGAACGGGTCGTTGGGACGGCCTCGAACAGCGCGTCGAACGCATCGAAGACGAGCTGGGGATCGACCCCGAGACCGAGGCGTTCCGCGATGCGGTCCACAGAATCGACGACCGCTCACGGTACCCGCTCGAACTCATCGACATAGAGGGCGGCGATCAAGAGACGGCGCCGGAGGCTACGCTGTCGGCCACCGATACGATGCGTGGCGTGGATCTCGACGAACTCCGCGAGCAGTTCGTCGCTCTCTCGGTCGACGGGACGGACGGCGACGTGACCGTGATGGTCAGCGGTCTCGTCGATGCGTCGGCGGGCGAGCCCGAGCTTCGCGCCGACGGCCTCGGCGAGGATCTCGACGACCACACCGACGGCGTCGGCACACCAGATGGCGAGGGCAAAGACCTCGGCGATGCGTGGGCCGGTGGCAGCGAGGCGACAGCAGCCCGGCGAGCATTGCGAGAGGGCGTCGTCGAGTGCGCCGGTGAAGACGGCGGGGCCAGTGTCGGCGACGTGATCGACCACGCGACCAAGAACACCACTGCCGAGATCCGGATCATCCTCAAACAGTTGCGGCTGTTGCTCCAGCAGGGCGACCTCTACGCACCAGACAATGGGACGCTCCGGCGGACGCTCGCCGACGGCAGTGGGATCACCCCCGCCGATCTGCAGGTGGGCGACATCGCGGCGACGTTCCGTGGCCCCGGCGGCTTCGACGGAGGTGAGTCGCAGTGAATCGCGGTCGCCTCCGAACGTCCGACCTGCCGATCCGCGTCGACGAGATCACGACATCGGCTGCCCAGCAGACGATCGCCGGCGAACCCGAGTGGGCGCTGACCGTGCGCCGCCGCAGCGAGACGACATCCGGACGCAAGTTCGTCACCGGGCGGGCAGCGCTGCGACGGGAGATCGAGAAAGATGTCGCCTCTGTCAGCACCAGTGACGACGGCGTCAGCATCAACCAGCGGCTGCAGCGCGACCACACCACCGAGTTCGGCGTCTGGATGGCCGTCGATAACGGCTGGGCGATCGTCTCCGACGACTGGGTCGCCGGCGTGCTCGGCCAAGTGATCACGCCCCACCTCAAAGACACCAACCTCGATCTGCGGGGGCTCTTGGCCGACCTCGAAGAGCCGGATGTCTGGCAGCTGGGCTTCGCCGGCCGTGGCGTCGCAAAGGGCGGCCGGAAGGGCGTGCTCTATGGCAGCCACGTCAACGAGGATCCCGAGATCGGCGACGAGCTGATGCACACGCCGCTGAACGAGCTCGGCGTCGAGCACATCTACCAGTCTGGACAGGCCAAGGCCTATTTCGCGGCATCGACGGCCTACGTCGAACTCTACGGCGGCGACTGGTCGGACCAGCAGTTCGTCGACTACGTCGGTCAGCACGTCGTTCGGCACGTCAAAAACGACGGTCGAGCGCCGGGCGAAACTGGTGAGGGCGGCGGCGCCGGTGTCGACGAGAACCAAGAGACGTTCGACGAACTCGACAGCGTCAGCGTGAGCGACGGAGGCGATTCGGCATGAGCGCCGAGGACTTTCTCCTGGAGGCCGCCGCCGAGGACGGCGTCTCCGTGGGCCGCGAGGACGACCAGCTAGTCGTTCGCTGCACCGACCACACCGAGGAGCGGATCGACACGGAGGTCGTCCACGATCTCGCCCACGAGCACGGCATGATCGTCGAGCGGACGGTGTCGGACTTCGACGCCGGCGCCGTCGACGTGGTCATCCCGATCCACCGAGGTGAGGCCGATGGCGAGTAACCGCCGCGCCCATCCCGGCGCCGTCGACGGCGTCCTCGGCCACGCCGGTGTGGGCGATCAGGACACGACGTGCCCCAACGGAAACGAGGGGTGTCCCGGACCGAACAACCCGACCGGCGAGTTGCCGTGGTCGGTGTGTTTCCTGAACGGAGGCGATGCCTGATGGCCCGCTGCGAAGCCTGTGGCGGCCCGATCCGGGAAGCACTGGGCGGCACGGGACAGGCCGATACACTGATCGACGTCAACAAGTTCCAGTTCGACGATCGCGTCGGTCGCCGGAAGGCTCGCCGGACGCACTTCTGCAGCTATGAGTGTGCCATTCGCGGGCTCGAGGACGACCTCATCCTCGAGCGCGACGACCCGACGCTCTGGGTCGACCGGCGTGGCGACGGCCCAGAGAACTACCCCGATCCCGAGACCGAGCCGCTGGTCCGACGTGCCAAGGAGCTGCTGGAGACAGCGCTCGACGGCGTCGGCGATGACTACGCGCTCGATCTCAACCTCTCCGAGGCGATCACGCTGACCGAGGAGACGCTCGACGTCCTTGCCGACAGGCCCAGCCCGGACGAGCGCGTCCACCTCGCGGCCGGCGACGCACTCGCGGACATCTACGACGGCAAGCGCCGGCACGCTGCGGTGGGCGACGCCGTCATCGAGTACAACATCGGCGACCGGCTGGGGCTGGTCAACGCCGAGGTCCTCGACGCGCTCGGCGAAGAGCTGGAGGTGAGCCCCAATGAGTGAGCCCCGGCCCGGCGTCCCGAGCACCGAACACCCGGGAGACCCGCAGAAGGGCGCCGCGGCGTTCTTCCTGGTCACGCAGCTCCCGGCTGCTGTCGGCACGCCTGCTGAGGACCTCGTCGATGTCTGGACCCACGAGTGGGACGACGAAGACGAGCGCTGGGGCGTGGCGTTGAACGGCACCGGACAAGACCGGCTCTGGTACGGCTCGCTGTACTTGCTGGGTGACGACCAGACGATGTCGGTCCGGCATCCCGCAGGGTCGGCCGTCGTCACGATCGGCCAGCAGGCGATCGGCGTTCTGAAGCCAGATCACAATGAGTGGCTCTGCCCCGAACCGGACGCGATCCCGAACTGGGAGCAAGCCACGCTGTTTGCGATCCACGACCACCTCAACGAACTCGGCCACGACGTGCCGAAGATGGAGGAGCTCCTGGAGGTGAGTCCCGATGCCTGAGCGCTGGGACGATCGGCTCGACGAGCTGCTGGACGATCTCGACACGCGACTGGAGGAGGTGTCGCCCGATGCCGAGTGAGACCGCTGCCGGTGGGTTCCTCACCGCGGCGTTCGGTCTGACGGCGACGATCGCCGGCGCCGCGATCACGATGACCGGTCGACGACAGCCGGGGCTGCTCGGCTGGGTCGGGATGCTGCTCGTCGGCATCGGACTGACGCTGACCGCGCTCGGTTTTGGCGTCGCTGGGGGTGCCGTCTGATGGCGGCCGAGATAGAGCTGGGCCCAGCGCCCACCTCGGAGAACGTCATCGACCTCGGGCTGCACGAGGCGTTCGCCCGCCTCGAGGAGCTCGTCAGCGAGGCGTTCGACGCCGCGCTCGACGATGCCTGCCCACCGGACGCGACCTCAGAGCTCGCGCTCGCACACGTCACGATCCGGCCGTTCGCTGACCACCGCAAGGCCCGGACGGACTGGCTGGCCGGGACGATCCGCCGGCGCGTCGCTAACTGTGATGCCCATCTACATGACGCCGAAGCGGAACTCGGTGGGTGGGATGGGCAGCTCCGCGACGCCCGCCAGCTGTGCTGGTGCATCGCCGAGGCACTGCCCGACGGCCGCATGGAGGGCCGTGGGCGCATCTCGCGGTGTGCGCGGTGTCTGGGGGTCAACATCAACAGCACACCGAACACGCTACCCTGCCCGGGCTGCGAGCAGCGCGATCGAGGTGGTCAGTCGTGAGCGACGACAGCGACACCGTCTTCGTGCGCTCGCAGCGCGGGGGCGACGATCGCCGCCCGCACCACACTGACCGCAACTGCGACCGGCTCCAGCAGGCCGTCTCCGTGCTCGAGAAAGAGCGGAGCGTCCTGCCAGACGACCACCCGGAGTGTTCGGTCTGTGCTGGCGAGCGCGAGAACGACATGAGCACCGGGCCACAGCTCTGCAGCAAGATCGCCAAGATGAATCCCGAGGACGTCGGGCTCTCACCGCTTGGCGAGCGTGCCGACCAGCCCGGAGGTGCCGCCGATGACTGATGTGCTCGCAGACCTCGACGACATCAGCGTCGGCGATCAGGTCGACGTCACGGCCCACCACGACTACGCGTCGCCGCTCGACGTCGTCGCCGTCGACGGTCCGGACGAGTGGGCGGTGCCGTACGGTTCGGACTGGCGCACCGCCACGCTGCGCGTCGAGACCTCGCGCGGGACGATCTACGAGATCGGCATCGACTCCGGCGCCGGCGAGGTTGCGACGCTGTTCGCGCTCGACGACGGTGCGCGCGGCACGCGGTACGGCGCCGTCGAGCAGCTGGCGCTCGTCGAGGACGACGGCGACCAGGACGAAGACAGCGACGAAGAAAACCCCGGGACGGCGCCCATTACAGATGGTTGTAATGGCGATGACGGCGCCGGCGCGGACGACGAGCTCACGTCGCCGGCGATCGACGCTGAAGATCTCGTCGACACACTCGAGGAGGCCAGCAACACCGACGACAGCGATGCCGGGCCCACACTGCCCGAGAGCGTGACAAGCGAGGAGATCGAGGCGGCCGCCGACAAGTGCGACTACCTCGACGGCGTCGCCGAGGAGTTGGACGTGACGCCCTCGAAAGCGCGGTCGTTGCTGGTGAATCACGGCCGCTACGCCGATATCTCCGAAGCCTCGCGCTACCGTGGAGGTGTCAGCCAATGACACCAGCGTCAGACGCGCGGCTGACGAGCAAACAGGTCAGAACGCGAGCCTTTATAGGCCACGACTCCGTCCCTCTCCGTAATCAGGACAGGACGACACTGAGGACGCTGCGGTTGGCACACCCGTCGCTGGGGAGTGTCAGAACCGGGAGTAGGATATCTGGTTCTGGGACGCCGGGCGACATAAGTTTACCGGACAGCAGTAGCTGTGCGTCTCTCCAACACGGCGGCCTCACTGTGACGCGATCACGGATTGTCGATCACCCAGCCGAGAGTGCCGTATCTACGTCCACCCAGACAACCATGCCAGATCACGACCACCTCACGACCACGCTGCCGGACCACCTCAGAGAGAAATTTATTTTTTCGAACGCAGCCACGACGCTGCACGCCCCCACAGCAGCCAGACCCACGAACCACCGCGTTACGGCTGCTTCCGCCCGCATAGCCATACCAGAGGTAGCTGCGCTAAGTGGAGGGGGTCGGTTGACCCCCTCCCCTGCCTCACAGCACCCTGCTGTGAGTGGTGGTGGTACAGCCACCGCCCTCACAGCACCCTGCTGTGAGCAGGGTAGCGGGGGTGGTCGAGATGCGTGAGACCGTGATGCTGGACTGGCGTGTTCCGGAACGCGAGTGGCAGACCTTCCGTGATCACGTGGAGTCTGAGTTCGGCAGCATCGACGGCTATCTCGGCCGAGAAGCGGAGCGTGCGATGCGGGCCTACGCTGACGCCGATGGCTACGACGCCGTCGAGCAGAAGATCGATCGGCTGGTTGAAGCAGCGGGGCGCCGTCCGGGGGCGGCGTCCAAAGAAAAAAATTCCTCGCTGGCTGACCAGCCGCGGACACGTGTCACAGCTCGCGTCGACGAAGCGGTCAAGGACGAGTTCCGCGCCGTCGCAGCTGAGGATGACGACCCATTCGGAGTTGTGTTTGCCCGTGCGATCCGCGAGCATCGGGAAGGTGGCCGTGCCGATCGTCTCGAGCGGAAGCTTGACCGTGTGATCGATGACGCCGAAGCGATGCTGTCCGAACTCGATGAGAGTGACAGCGAGGGCGGCCTCGGTAAGGTCGACCGGAATGTCATCACGATCTGCCAGCGGCTCAACCGGCAGTTCACCGATGACGAACTCAACAGCGAGATCCATGATGTTGCTGGTCGCGGACAGCGGGCATCCGAGCCGACGCTGGAGCGCTACCGTGAGCTCGTGATCGAGCGCCTCGGCGTGGAACCCCACCCCAATGCGTCGCATGTTTGGCTCCCCGAAGATGAGGCGGCGGGACTGGTCCCTGACGGGACGCCCGAGGAGTGTCGGAAGCCAGTTGACCACCTCGATCGTGATGCCCGCGCTCGCAGGATCAAGCTCGCACTGGGCCGTCGTGCAGCAAACCGATCGACTGGCAAAGTCACTGCTCGGCGGCCGAGCATCCAAGAGGACATCCTCGAGGACGTGCCAGCGAAGTCGACCGTCCTCGATTTGATGGAGGAGGTTGCGCTCGCGGACGGCTTCAGCATCGACCGCTCACGTGATAAGGCCGCACTCCGGGTCGATCTCCGTGCCGTCGGTGACGCTGATCCGGACCTCTTCGAGACGATAATCGACTACCGGGACGCCGAAACAGACTCGCTGCTCGGCGACACGACCGAGACGACGGTCTCCGACTACACGGCCTCGACTGAGTCGACGGTGTCGCCTGACACTGCGTCTGACCGGATGGACCAGCTAACCGAGTCGATGACCGACGGTGGTGGCCCCAGCCGTGAGCAGTCTGAGGACGGTGATCGAGATGTCTGAAGCTGGTGTCGGTCATATCCCGCTGCCGTACATCGACACGTCGAAAGACACGTGTCCTGTCTGCGGCAGAGAGTTCAACGCAACCTTCTCGACAGTCGGATCAAAACTCACAGCTCCTGATGAGGGCGATTGGTGCATCTATAATGGCGTCTTCATTATTCATGAGGAGCTGAAATACTGGGATAGCAACTCCAACGGAGGCGATTCGTGATGTCTGAGGGCGTCCTCTACCGTTGTCCCGGCTGTGAGATACCGATTACGGACAGGAGCAAGTTGGACAAACACGGCGAGGACTACAAGTGCCCGTCGTGCTGGCACACGGTGGAACTGAGTTCACTACGTTCGGGCACCACTCCGGAGGCCGATCAGGATGCAGAGTAACGAGACGCTCCGTCGCTGTACTCGCTGCGGCAAGCCCGTCGAAGACGAGCCGTATCTGAACTGGGTGCTCCACTCGTGCCGGCACTGTTGCTACGAGGCCGATGGTCGGTTCCGAGACGGCGGCACCTACCGCAAGTGGCGCTACTTCCCGCGCTGGCATCTGAACGGTGGTGAGCGGTGATGGGCCAGTCCTACATCTGCTCGCGCTGCTGGGCTACCAGCAAAGCCCTCGACGAGCATCCGATCACTGGACACAGCACGGTCCACACGGGCTGCCCGAACTGCGCCACCGCAACGACGCACGTCGCCGAGGGCCGCGCCGAGCACCATCTCCGAGCACGACAGCAGGAGGCGCGATCTCGATGACGACGCGCTACGACACTGCCCACTCGCCGCTCACGAACGACGAGCTGATGACCGTCCTCCGGGAGGCGTGGGAGGCGGGCGACCGCGACATCCTCGAGGGCGGCGTCGCCACGACGACGATCGCCGCCCGGATCGACATGGGCAAGTCTGGCACCGAGAGCCGACTGCGTGAGCTCTGGGAGGCGGGCCGCATCACAGTCGTCTGGGGCGCCGATCCCGACACCCATCGTCCGCGTCGCAGCTGGGCACCAGCCGATGAAGTCGACCAACCCGGCGAGGACCTCCCGGGCGACACGCTGCGAGGTGACCACAGTGACTGATCAGTCGGAGATCCCAGACGATGTCAAGACGCTGCCTCACACGGCCAAACTCGTTTACCGCGTACTGGCCGACGCGGATGAGCCGCTGCGTGCCACTGAGGTCGCTGACCGCTGTGCGATCCCCGAGCGCACGGCCCGCGACGCCCTGCAACGTCTCGCCGAACAGACCAATAGTGTTGACCGCCGTCCGATCACCGGCCGCGAACACTTGTTTTTGGTTGCCTGATACTCTACGAACGCCGCAAGATGTTGCGGCGTCTGTGGGTTTGATACTGTTCGGACACCATTTCGTTCAATAACGCGAGCATTTTCCTGAGCGCGTTCACAGCGCGCTGGGCCGATAGCTATGAGTTCGACAACACAACCCAACGGCGCCGAAGAGGTGTACGAGTGCGCACACTGTGGCGGTGACCGCCGGGCGTCGACGTCGGTCGCTGGATCGTTCTGTTCGTCCAGCTGCCATCGCGCCCACAAACGAGAGCGGCGTGCCGGCGAGATCATGGAACTCCTCGAGCACGACCACCGGTTCTGCAAGACCTGCGGGCGCCAGCTGAAGACGGTCGACAAGCCCGCGACGGCGTCGGTCGTCGTCGGGCCCTCAAGCCATCAAGAGTGGGACTACGCGAAGGACGTTCTGGTCGGCTGGCAGTACCGGACTGAACACGCCGAGACGGGCGAGATTTCACTGGATGTCGACGAAGACGGAGACCGACCGATCGTCGAGCGCGGCGTTGCAACCGGCACGATCTGCGAGTGCGGCAACACCGCCCACCAGCATGCAGAGGACGCCATCCGCAACCGCGAACCGTTCACGACGGCCTATTACGTACTTCGAGCGGCACGCATCTTCCGCGCGGAAG
>NZ_OBEJ01000010.1 GCF_900215575.1 Natronoarchaeum philippinense
AAGAGTCAGCGCGATCGCCGGAAGCGGGTGCTCGCGATTCTCGACGACCAGGACGGCGTATCGATGGAGGAACTGGTGGAGATCACCGACTCCTCTGAAAACAAGTTGGAACAGGACGTCCAGGCGCTGATGGATCGGGGCCAGGTCTACGAGCAAAACGGGGAACTGAGGATGGCGTGACAATGATCCAGTACGTGAATACACCGATCCTTCTCCGAGCTGGCACAGGCGATCGCCGCCAAGGAGATCGACACCCAGAGAGCAGCGTCTCAAGCCCGCCAGAAGAGGAGCGTGATGGACTTGAGACGCTTCCTGTCCAGTCGTATCGCCCGTAAGCCACCTGCAATTGACCTTGCTCCCGACGACGTCTACACGGTTCTCTCAGCAGAGCGCCGCCGACATGTGTTGTTGATCCTCGACGGGAACGTCGCTGGGAAGGTCCCCCTGCGCGAACTCGCCCGGCAAGTCGCTTCCCGAGAGACGGATACTGAGCGGAGCGCCGTCTCGACGGATTCGATCCAACCGACCTATGTATCGCTCTATCAGTCCCATCTGCCGGTCTTGGACCGCCACGGCGCCGTCGAGTGGGACCAAGAGTTGAACCTGATTTGTGAGGGCAACTCTGTGTCGGGCCTTGCGAACATCATTCGAGAGATCGACGACCGCACGCAGCACGACTAGCGTCGCTGCTCTGTCTCCGACACACCATCGTGGATGCCAACTCTCAGTCGGGATGCCCGAGTTATAATTTTTAGCTACGTGTCAGATAACAACATATGCTTGTCGCCACCGACGCACGTTCCGCAGACAAAACCAACTGCGGAACGCCCTGAGACGCCTGTCCTCGGCGCGGACAAGGTGGGTACTCACATCCAGTAATATATGGTACCGTACAGCGGTTTCGGTAGGTGCGTCGAAGGACTGTAGAATGCGTTTTACCAGTTTAGTGATAGTAGGTCGCGACGGGATGGTGACGCTTCTTCCAGATCATCCCACGCTGTTGTGATCGTCAGGACGTCCTCGACAGGCCAGCGGCAACTGGAGTCGCTCGCTGCCTCGGCGAACTTCTTGCGGGTCCAAGAGACATTCAACGACGACTCAAACGGTGCTCCGGGCACCTTGACACATCGTTCGTTCCAGTGGTTGAGAACACGTCTTGCTGTCGAACGGTCATCGAATACGAGAACGGCGGGCCGGTCGAGTTCCTCGATCTTTCGGTAGGTAGCTCGATACAGCCGGTTATTGTTGTGTGAGGTGAGGACCTCGGCGACTCGCTCTCTCTTGAGACCACGATCGTATTCGAGGAGGTCAACCACATAGTCGCCGATCGGGACGTACGTCTCGACGCGGCGATCCTCGGCGAACGTGGCGCGCGCGGCCTCGACGCCAACACCAACACGGTGCGTCAGCCCCTCGTGGGGATCGCCACGTAGGTCCGGCAGGTCCTCGCGTCCGTTCATCAACGTGCGCGCCCTCTCCTCGATGTCGTAGTCGGCGCGCTTGCGGGCAATGTGGGTGCTTTTCAGCCATCGCCGCGGTGACGCTGGATCGAACCACTCGTAATCACCGAACGCGGTGAGATACTCCTCATCAACACTGGTAGCCGGAGGGTGTAGTGCATCGAGCTCGTCGTCGTCGAGATCGGCAGTGATGTTGCGCCAGCTGGGCACTCGATCGGCGAGTAGATGGACGGCACCGGGACCGACGACCTCGCCGTTCCAAAGGCGTGCGAGACGGTCGAAGGCGGTAAGCCGGTCCTCGGTCAGCGAGAGCCGCTTCTTCTCGGTGACTGCAGCACGTTCCCGGTCACTGAGCGTCTCTTCGACACGTCCAGGCCGATAGCCGTATTGGCGTTCGAACTCGTCCGGAGAGAGCCATTCGACAGTAGGCTCTGGAAACGTTGTGACGATCGGCACGGCACCGTACTTTTCGAGTAGAGAGGAGATGGAGGGCATAATCGGGCGTAGCGAGTGGCTGCGTAAGACGCTTTGGCGTTTCGAGCATTCGTGTAGTGTTTTGCCATCGCGTTTTATCTGTATCCTTCACCAATTCTCTGTAAATGATATTAGTAACAAACAAACCACGTGGGAGGGAGGCGCTCGATCGCGCCGGGGGGCGATGAGATGTTGCCAAACCCATTTAGTGGCAGTTCGGGTAGCGATAGCACAGCCGAGTCAGATGCCAGCGGGTCCGAGAGCAGCTTTTTCGACCGCGTCCGCGAGGGTGCAGAAAATGCAGCCGACAAGGTCAAAGACACGGTTGAGGGCGTAGCGGAGGGAACCGACGAAGTCACCGATCGCGCCACGGATGCTGTTGGTGCCGGGTCGAGCGGAAGCGGGGATGAGAGTAGTACCGATAGCAGTAGCGGCGGTAGCAGCGGTGGGAGCGGCTACGACTACAATCTTGGCTCGGGCGGTGGTGGGATGGATCAACAGTCGCCGCCCGCCCGCCCGCCGTCGAGCGGCGGTAATGGCTCGGAGCCACTCCAAGTAGACCTAAGCCCGTCTAATAACGACCCCACCGGCATCAATCAAGAGTCAGCGGGCATGGTGCAGATCGAGCGAGCAAAAGAGGTCCGCAACATGAGCGCCCGTCAGAAGCTCCAGCGCGAGGCTAATGCTGTCAGGGGTGCGGGGGAGGACTTTCGCACCACCGTTGAGGAGCAAACAAACCAAGTTCTTGAGTCCGGCGAGGACAAGGCAGACAATCTGAAAAACCGCGCTGGGGGGATCGCATCTACAGCCCGCGACGTAGTGTTTGAAGGCCACGAGGGCGATGAAATTTCGACCGCGGACCTCTACGAAGCGTCCGGCGCAAACACGATCGTCGATATAGCTTTCCAGGATGCCGAAGAGGTCGAGGCCGCATTAGGTATCGAAGAGAACCGACGCGGCGACTCAACGAATCTCTCTGGCCCAGCAGTCAACATAGGCAACATCGGTAGCGATGGCCCTGTCCTCGAAAGCGGCGAATCGGGTGACCTGAACACAGACGTCACAGACGCACTCACTGACCAATCTGGGTTCCTGTCGTCGAACCAACGGAGTGAACTCAGGGAGGACATCCAACAACGAAAAGAGACTTTTGGCGTAGGAGAAGAGGCGGATCGGTTCGTGACCAACCTCACAGGTAGTGAAAAGGCAGGTAACTTCGCGGGTGGCGTCGGCGACATTCCTGGAGACGCCGCAAGCGCGACTGCTGGACTCACGCTAGCCGCTGACACCGGCTTCCAAGCAGCGAGAAACGCTCCTGAGACTGTTGATGAGTACGGCGCTGGGGCGGTCGCGTACAACGTCCTTGAGACCGGTGGCCGTGCTACAGAGGCAACGGTTCAAGGAGCCAAGTCGAATCCCTACGGTTTCGCGGGATCGTTAACCGGATCGATCGTAGGCGGTGCAGCAGCAAGCAAGGCGATCGGGGCGAGTACGCGGTACACCCGCGACAGAGTGCGAACTGCTGGCGGCACTGAAGTCGATCTCGAAGACATTACGCAAGAGGATGTTGTGCGCAACGTCGAAACAGATGGTGCCGAGGGGGATCGCTTCCCCGGCGCCGCAGACCCCGACCTGTACGAGTCAGATCCAAGTGAAGCTGTCCGACAACAGGCAGCGGAGAAAACGCCAGAGAGTATCGACGACCGGTTCGCTGACGCTGGTGTAGAAGAAGGCACTGTGTTGAAGAAAGCCTTGGACACTGAACCGGAAGGTCCAGGGAAAGGACGTGCGTCACAGGGGTTCGAATCCGCGCCAGGGGAGTCGCTCGAAGACTTCGACTACGAGACGCCAGGTAGTTTTGTTGGGCCAGAGCTCTCGCCGAACTTCCTGAGGGCGAGTGGCCAGTCATCCTCGATGAGCCTCAGCCTTGGCCTCCCAGATACTGGCAACAAACCCACAGGGGTTCTCGCCAAAACCGAGGTGAAGAACCCAGACTCGGACACGCTCGACGAGTTCAACAAGGAGATGATCGAGCGGTCGGGTGAAACCACTGCGCGTACGAAGCCTGCAGCCGACGTGAACGCCGGCGAGGTCGAGGCGATCATCCCGCCTGGATCAAAGTTCGATGATATTGGTGGAAGCCGAGTTAGAAATGCGCTCCGCCAGGTGGGCGTGGGGAGCGACTTCTACACCAAAGTTGCCGGTCGGCGGGTCCCGTTACGCCCGGTGGCCCCAAGTGGTCGGAGTAAAAGCCCGAGCGGTGGTGATGTCGAGGCGGACGGGGGCATGGCAGACACCTCTGGTGTGTTCTCCGATAAGACTCTCTCGGAAATCGAACGACCAGTGGGCGACCCGACTGATGACGTGATTCCAGTCCCACCCAGCACGCCGCAGAGTAATCCTGAAACGCTCGATGAAACAACTAGCGCAGCGCCATCTGACAGCATCATAGGAGACAGTAGCCCCGGCGGGTCTACCGGCGGAATGGGTGACGATAGCCAAGGTAGCGGCTCAACTGGACCGTCAAGCAGCGCCCCCGATAGCCCACCAAGTAGCCCGCCCGGATCGCCGTCGAGTAGTTCGCCCGACTCTCCGTTGAGTAGCCCACCCGGCTCTCCAGCAAGTAGTTCGCCCGACTCTCCGTTGAGTAACTCACCCGGCTCTCCGGCGAGTAGTTCGCCCGGATCGCCTTCCCCGCCGTGGAATCCAGGCGGCAGTCAACAGCACCGACGAATTGACTTCCCCGAACTAGAATCCGACGTCGAAGAGGATGTTGTCCTGCCTGGCTATGAGTATGAGACCGCACGGATCGTGCGTGAGCTACCTGACCCAGGTCTCTTCGACTCCGATGACTCACCCGATAGTTCCGATGGGCAGGGGGCCGACAATAGTGAGAGCGATGATGGTGTTGAAGCCATCGATGACACCGATGAGTACGACGTCGTGGACACATCCGATGACTACGAAGTTGTCGATGATGGATGGCTGTCTGCTGGCGACGGTGAACCGTCTGAAGCCACCACCGATGGAGTGGACGAGGCCGCCGCGTCCAGCTCCCCCGGCGCGAGCGAAAGCACCCAGGCCACCTTGCCTCGATCGTCAGCAGCGCAGGCCACTGTTCAGGCATCGCTGGAGGACGAACTCGATGACCTCGACACGCAGCTCGACCGAGAGTTGGAAGAAGACGAATTGAGTTCGCAACCGAGCCGATCGGGAAGCCAACGGTCACAACCACACGGATGGGGAGGGAGTGACCCAATGGACCTCAGCGGCATCGACCCCGCGCCGGACTCGTTCGACGATCTCGACGTTGGGGGGCAGCACTCGACTGGGTGGGGGAGGGTTCCGGCTCTGGATAGGATCGACGATGAGATCGATGATCTTGATCCCGATCTTGATGGGTTGGACGACATCGACGATTCACTTGATGACCTTCACGCCGATCTCGATCCTCTTGGGGACTTGTGAGGTTGGGTCCTCTTCTTAGGATCTCCTACTATGGCGCCTATAGGAAATCCTATAGACAGTGAACTCTGATTTATCATAGCTGAAATTTATAATGCTCAGCAACCTCAGCTAGCTACAGTCCGTGCTAAGAGAGATCGCAGAGGCTGTTTCAAAGGGTAAACTCCTTGCTGTGCTGGCCATACTGCTGGGGACAATCTCTGTGAGTGCTGTACTTTCTACTCTTGGGAAAGATGAGCTGGCTGTTGAGATCCTCATCCCCGTGTTTGTCACAGCTGTGCTGTTCGCGATAAAACGTGAATTAGGCATATTCGGAACTCTGTTTAAGTTCGAATAATCCGGTGGATGAGAGTGCACGCGCCGCCCACTTGTGTAGCATCTACTCTCGCTCCAGGTCACTACTGACACGCGGTATTAATTTCTACCACGGGGGAAATTGCATTTGTAGTGTGGTAAATCCAGTCTCTGAGGAGAAGATCCTGCTTGATCTCTACGGCCTCTATCGAATGCTGGGCGATGTTCCAACTGAATCGCAATATGCGAGTCTGGGTCGGTATTCCGTGGGTTCGGTCCGAAGAAAGTTCGGCACGTTCACCACTGGGCGGGAAAGGGCTGGTGTCCCTACCGCCGACAAACGCGGTGGTCAAAATCGAATCCCGCGTGCTGATCTTCTCGAAGCATTACAGGAGCTTGACGACACACTTGAGGGTTCGCCTACGCGAGAGCAGATGGATGCTCAAGGCCGGTATTCAGGTGGGCCGTATGAACGAGAGTTTGGTGGTTGGTCGGCAGCACTGAAGGCAGCTGACATCGAGCCCAACCAGCACTCAAACTATATCGAATTCGAGTGCGAGTTCTGTGGGAGCGAAGACCGGAAGCTGGTGAGCAAAATAGCCGACAGTGGTCGTATCTTCTGTTCTCAGGAGTGCCTCAACGAGTGGCGGTCCGAGGAGTTTTCCGGCTCAGCCCATCCGCTGTGGGATCGAGTCCGTGTAGAGTGCGAAATCTGTACTAAAGAGTTGCTGCGGAGACCCTCGATCGTCGAACCGAAACAGCGGGTGTTCTGTTCCTACAGCTGTTTTTCAGAGTGGTGCTCCGAAGAACGCGTCGGAGAAGACCATCCACAATGGAAGGGTGGTGGGGAACTGTACTACGGTCCAAACTTCCAGCGGCAGCGCGAGAAGCGCCTCAAAGCTGACAACTATCAATGCCAGAACTGTGGCCGTGCACAGGACGACCATCGTGATGCGTACGGGCGTAGCCTTGAGATCCATCATCGGACGCCAGTTAGAGAGTTTTACCAAGACATCGATACTGAGGCTGGAGAAACCCCGAATTGGGAGGCGATGAACGCATTGAGCAATTTGGTCACGTTGTGCATTGAATGTCACCGGGACGTAGAGTGATTTCTCCCATAACTAAACGACTATTGAACCTCCTATAGGAACTCCTATTGGGTAGGGAGCAGGCATGTCTGACGTAGTTTTATGGCTATAGAGTATCCTATAGGAAGTGCTATAGGTGAAATTGATGGATCAAACATACCGCGCCGCGGCCTTTCTGGACAAAGGTGGCACAGGGAAGACAACGACTGTTGCTCATGTTGGGGTTGCAGCACAGCATCGCGGCCATGACGTGCTGCTGATCGACCTCGCTGGGAAACAGGGCGATCTCGCCAAGCACTTCGGCGTGTGGGACGACTACCAACAGGCGATCGAGCAGGACGAGGCCTGGCCAAACATCAGCACAGTGTTCGACGATTCCTGGAGCACCATCGCCGAAAAACTGGGTGAGGACCCTCTCGCAGATCTCGTCATCGAGACCGATGAGGGGGTGGATCTGATCCCGGCGCACCCAGGCCTCGACACGCTTGACTCCGAACTGGGGAATATCGATGACGCACGTAAGCGGTACAGCCGCTTGGAGGAATTTCTAGACAACTACGTCGATCCCCTCGGCTACGACATCGTCCTTATCGACCTTCCGGGCATGACCAACAACGTCTCTTACAACGGACTTTGGGCTGCTGGTCATGCGATCACGCCAGTCGAGATGGGGCCGTTTGAGGCTGAACAGGCAGATGCACTTCGGCAGGACCTCAACAAAATTGCGGACAACTTCGCTGTGGAGATCGAGCTGGCGTTGGTGCTGCCGAACAAAGTTGACACTCGCACTAAGCTCGCTGAGGAGTACCTTGCTGCCTTCAAAGACGAATACCCGGAGGCGATAGCTCCTGACTATGTCCCGTACTCGCAAGACATCCGCAACGCTGCTCAGCGTGGCATGACCGCATTTAGTCTCGAAGACCCGTCCAGTACCGCGCGCCACGCCAAGGAGACATACCTTGGTGCAGCGGATACGTTGCTGGACCGTCTAGGGGGTGGGGACCATGCCTGAAGACGATGACCTCGCCACACTCAAGAAACAGACTTCTCACGGAGATCGGATCGATGAAGCTGGTGCTGAGGAAGAGACGAGAGACTTCGTTGAGGACATCGTTTCTGAGTTGGAGGCCATTGAGGCTGGCCAACAACAGAAGACAATCAGCGTCTGGGATGGTCATCTGGCCGCGTTTGTCCGGGCTCTGGAAGAGAACCCTGAACAGATGGAGAACGTCGGACATGCACTCCAACAGCGGCTAGAGATGGGTCAGGAAGAAGCCGATAGAAGTGAGATCCTACGGTTGGCTCTCCGCGTAGGCTTCCAGGAGGCGGCACCGGAAGAGTTCGAAGCTGTCCGTGAAGCGGTTCGGGAGCAGGCAACGAACGGTCTATAGGACTTTCTATAGCTGTGCCTATAGGGATAGCTATAGGCTCAAGGGTATGGCCGATCTGCATCAAATCCGCTAGCCTGCGCCGCCTTACCGCCTACTCGTTGTGGTAGATGTGGAGGTCAGCGTAGCCCTGCCAGTTCTCCAAGAGGAAGTCCCTCATTCGATAGAACTCGTAGCCCTCGTCCAACCACACCTTGTCTCCCTCACCGACGTCGGGCGGGAGGTACTCCTTGTCCAGATGGGGACGGTCGTGCCGTGTGTCCATCCCCACGATTTCGGTGTTCTCGTCCAACGGCGATTCCGCTTTCTGGACGAGAGACCATCCGTAGTTATCGGCATCCACCTCAGGGTCGTAGTCTTCCCCGTCTTCGGGAGCGGGTTCGACGTATCCGACAAGAAAGTAGTCGTCGCCTCGGTAGACTCCGAGGTCGAGGCTGTCAAATCGGTTCATTGTCTATCACCTGTTCGTCTGAGTTCATCGGCTGAAGTTGTCGGTTCATAGTGTCGATAGTGGAGGCCTGCTCACGCGCGCACCGTCGCACCAACATAGCTCTGGCTCTTAGGCTGGTGATTTCACGGTATAGAAGGCCGCTACTCGAACAGGAACGGTCAGGAGAACGCCGGCCAGCGCAACAGATACTCTCCACTCTTACATAGTAGGTCAATTGACTTAAAAGTTTCGACATCAACTGAACTATAGGAGAATTCCACTTAGAACTCTTCTTAGTCATGTTTCCGAAGCTTTATCACCGTTGCAGTTCTAACAACAGTCAAGGAGTGATAGACATGCCTGAATTCGAAGAGCCACCGGCCTCAGTTCCAGACCCAAACGAGTTTGACCGCGAGGATGCGGACATCGATGATCGCCTGGAGTTCCGCGCTGCATTCTCAGAAACACTCACACAGCATGGGTATCCAGACACGCTTGTCCTTGCCCGGGAGAGGGCGGAGGACGTCTTCCATGACCGCCGCTTGAAGATCCTCGATCACTTGGAGGAACAGAATCCAGAATCGGTGCGTGCCCTCGCGCAGGAGCTGGACTACGACAAAGGTGTTGTGAGCCGCGATCTCCAGGCACTCGCAAAAATCGACGTTATCGAATATGAGGACACTGGCCGCTCGAAGGCCCCTCGCCTCAAGCACAACCACGTAGTCGTCGAACCCATTGTCTAATTCCGGTTTAGATGGCCATCTTCGCGGCACAAACCCCACCCATGAGGGGAGGAAAACAGGATTCTACAATGCCAACATTCGTAGAGAAGTTCGAGAAGACTCAAATTCATCAAAGACACCGAGTTCCTCATAGACATCAATGAAGGATTTTCACAAAACCTTATAACTCATCGACGATCAGGTCAACATATGGGAGTGCAATCCCGGGACGGTCCCAATAGCGACACCATCACCGTCACTCACGAGGAGCGGTGGTACGTCGCCAAGGACGAGGAGACCGGGATCGCGAGCCAGGGCAAGACAAAAATCGAGGCCCTACAAAACTTAGCAGAAGCTCTCGAACTTACCGCTGAGACGACCGCGGATGAGGAAGATCTCGAACCTTCGAGCGCACCCTGGTTCTCTTCATAAGTTCTCCGAACAACATCCTCGATGACGGTGATGTTCGATTGTTCTTGAAGTGAGGAACTTAGTGCTACTTACCAATTGAAATGTTTCTTCTACCGTCTCATAGGATCTACTTCCAAATTTCTCCTGTGCGCGCGCCAGAAGGCAGAGGTTTTTATGCCGTCATATCAAACCGCGCTATTAGTGACACGGCGGACGTATTCCGGGCGAGAGATCATCAAGGCGCTCGGAAACTGGGGATACAAGCGCGTCCGGCAGCGTGGCGACCACGTGATCCTGAAATATCAGGACCCCAACACCGGAGAGATCCGAACCGTTACTGTCCCTCTCCACGACGAACTGTCGATTGGAACGCTCAAGAGCATCGCCGAACAAGCAGGTGCTCAAGACTTCCAGCGGTTCCTCGACGAGATGGACAGGATGGTGTGAACTATACGTAGTCGCTGAACCAGTCGGGCGCACCTGTGTATTCCGCCCAACAACGTTTGTGACATGCCTCCCCCCGGGCGTTCGGAACCGCTCGGTCCAGGTCAACCATCTCGCCACAGAGGTCGCACTCCGCGCGATGGCCCATCTGCCGGGCCTCGACGTCGAGATCCTTCACCTCAACCCAGAGCTCGTGGAGCGCTCGCGGGGTGAGTCGGACCAGCACCTTCTCGCGGTCGCTCTCGTCGCGTTTCTCCGGTGTGTAGGTGAGGACCCAGTCCTGACCTTCCTCACCATCACCTGCCGGTCCAAGAGAGATCGTCCGTGCGAGCTCGTCCGGGACGTAGTGCCACTCGTTGTCGGCAAACCGGGGATAGTGTCCTTCTGGCCGTGGGTTCTCAGGATCGATGTCGTCTTCAGTCATGGTCAGATTCGGTCGAAGTGGTCGTAGCGCTCTTCAGTTGTTTTGATCGTCGCATGGCGGAGCCTGTTCCGGACGTCGTAGAGCGTGTAGTCCTCTTCTTCATGCAACATCCGGTAGGCGACGCTGTGGCGAAGTGTATGGGGCGTCACGTCCTTCGGGTCCCCACGCGACCCATCGATAAGGAACGGGCGGACATCGCCCTCTTCGGCGAGAGAGCGGACGACGCGCCGGACACTCTCGGTGGTCATCCGGTCGGCCTGGCGTGAGGGGAACAGTGCGTCGCTCTCGCGCCAACGGTTGTTCAAATACGACCGTAGACGCGAGACGGTGTCGTACGTGCTCTCGTCCTGGGCGAGGTTCATCTCCCGCGGTCCTGGCGAGCGATCCGTCGGGTAGTCCTTCTGAATGTGTGCCGGGATGAAGATGTACGCTGGATCTTCGTCGAGGTGGAGGTAGTCGAGATCCAGTTGGACCAGCTCTCCGACGCGGAGCCCAGTATCGAAGAACATCGCGATGAGCGCCTCGTTGCGATCGCGGAGATAGGACAGGAACACATCGCTCTGTGCAGCGGTACGGAGGTCGCGGACTTGGTGTGGCTTCAGCCACGCCTTTGCCCGACTGTGGGAGTTTACGGTGTCGGTGCTCACGGGTGTGGTTCGTATTTAAAGACCCACCCTCTTAGTGGTACCGACTGTTGGAATCTATTAGTAGTCTCCCACAGTCGGTACTATTAAGTAACCACCGTCGGATGTCTTGAGTATAGCACGGTCGCGCCGCTCGCCATTCGACGTCGCGGTATGAATGGAAGTGGCGCCGGTGTTAGAGCACCGACGCCGTGCTGGAGCAACCAGCAATGAGAGATACGCAGACTGGGGCCAAAAGCCCTGCGCGAGCGGATGGAGGCAACGACAACGAACCAGACTGGGAAGCAATCGCGCGCCAGGAAGTTGGTGGCCGCATCGAAGAGCTCGGTCACAACACCGAGGAGCGGTTTTCGCGGCTGAGTGAGGCCGTCCAAGACGGGAGTGTCGATGAACAAGCGGTGCGGGATTTCGACGAACTGCTGATTGCAAAGCATCTTGAGGCACACCAAATTCTGGAGCGGATCGGCGAGGAACCCAACACTGACGATGTGTTGAGTATCGCGTGGGAGATCGCCGCCGAGGCCGCAGTTCCGCAGCGGTCCGACAACAACAATCGGATGCAGGAGTTGATCGTCAGGCTACAGCAGCAGCTCGTCGAGGAGCGCGACGGTGGTGATACCGATGACTGACCGGCGCAGCTTTTTGAGTGCCGGCGCAGCCCTTCTGGGACTCTCGTGGCCGGATCAGCTTCGTATGGCGACCGATATCACCGAGGAGCAGATCCAAGAGTTCCACGATGACGAGCCGGGCGAGTTCCCCCAGCGCTACGAGCAGACGGGATTGAATGGCGCGTTCATCAGTGAAGAGCACGCCGACGACATGCGCCTATGCGTGGATGTCTATCCACAACAGGAGGATGGAGCGCTCTCGATCGACATTGAAGCCGGGGGCATTACACTTGGGACCCAGCATACTGTCGCGGACGCGCGCGAGCTCGCTGCCGAACTGGAGCAGGCAGCCGACGAGGTCGAGGAGTGGCGGAACCAGAACTGGCCGGAACACAAATTGGAGGACAGCGACTGATGGCCGAACCACGTGTCACCGCTCGCATCCATCGCGACGCCGACGGGGATCTTCATCGCGAGTACCTCGTCGGGGGCATCGCGTACGCGTCGATCGAGGACGTCGAGCAGGTGTTGGAGACAGCATGATTGTTGCCCGCGGGCTCGCCGCCCCGCCGATCGCGGCGCGCTGCGCGTGATGGGCCAGCAAGCGCGCAGAGGACTGAACCCCGATGTGAGGAACCGGCCACGTACGCCGCGTGCGTACCATAGTGAGAGCCGGGCGGTAAGCATCGGTGTATCCTAACAGCGGCTTCGGTGTATCAGGGGCTCCCGGGCAATCGTCGATCGCCTTGACGAGGGAGCTGGCGCCGCGGCGCCGATAAATACGAATTCGCTATACTGTTTTCGTCGAACGCTGCTCTTCTCGTTCAGAAATCTGGTTACTTCGTTGTCGCTCGCCCCCGCCCGTGCATTACCTTGCCCCGCTCCCCCCTCTATGCGCGTAAAGTTAGAGGGAGGGGACTAATTATTGCTAACAGAACCGATGACGCCACTACGCCGTCATGCGGTTTTGAGAAATGCTGTGTTAATCGAGCCGCCAGGGACTACTTGAGTTGGGACACCCGGCCAGCACTAAGTCCGACGATATCACCAATGTCAGCGTTCGTGAGGTCCGTTTCTCGTGCCATCTTCTTGATTAACGCATCTCGTGTCTCCCGTTCCGCCTCTTTTTCCGATTTCTCAACGGCTTCCTCCATCTCTTTCTTGCGGACGAAGCCACCGTCTGAGTCGTCGCCCCGGAGATGCGCGCGCTTTCTGTCCGTCAGGTGATTGTATACCTCGCGGACGCGGTGGCTTCCTGGAATGTCACTCCACTCGATGAGCTGCTTCTTCTCAGCCATCGGGTGCTCGCCGTAGGGGTTGTACTTGAGGAAGTGGACGAGCGCTAACCCTCGCCGCAGAACCAGCACCCACACATCACACAGGGCCTTGAGGTCCCGATCGAGTTCAGCGGAGGCGGGGAGGTTGAGCACGAGGTACTTCTCCTCGATCCTCCCCATCGACACCACTTCGCGAACGGCTTTGTTCACCGACGAACCCGATTCGTATTTCGAGAGGCCCGCCTCTGCCTCGTCGAGCACGAGGCCTGATTGTTTGGGCTGGCCGACGTACGCTTCGACCATTTCGTGGGCGTCGAGCGTCGCCTTCTCCGTAGTGAGCCCCTCGGCTGTTTCGTCAAACGCATCCGCCAGCTTGCACGAGAGGATCGATTTTCCGGTGCCGCGCCGGTTGTGGTAGTCGGAAACGATCACTACCAGGTCCTGATTCTTTTTCTTTCGACGCTGGACTAACTCGTAGAGCGGCGTTCCCTCCGAAAGCTCGAATTCCTCCCCGTCCGGCGTGGAGTCCTCTCCAGACTCTTGTTCCCACGGCTTCGGCTCTTGTGCCTCGCTCATAGTTGGTCGGTGGGGAGCCCGTCTTCCATCCGGTATTTCACACCGTGATCGCGGAGGAACTCATTCAGTTTTCGGAAGGCAGCGTGGGAGATTTCCTCCGGGAGATCGACCTTCACCGATTTTGTTTTCTGAGTCTCGCCGTACAGCTCGTCTTCCTCGGGGACGTCGTACTCGAACACCATCGGCCATGACGTATCAAGAATAGCCGCGAAGCCGTTGACAGCAATCGGCGAGTCGCGGACGGACTCCGGGACTTCGATTTCGCCGAGTTCGATTTCCTCTCTCCAGTAGTCCGGGTCGTCTGCCGAGGCAAACATCGGCTCGATGTACATTGTGTACTCTTCGATACAGGTTCGGAGCGCATGCTCTATCTTGGACTGCGGAACCTGACCGGAGAGCTGACGGTTCGTTATTTCACGCCGTGTTTCAGTGAAGTTCTCGCGCGCACTGAAAATCTCCTTCAGACGCCGGCGTTGGACGAGTTCTCCAACGTCTGCTGGCTCTACGTCTCGCTCGATCTCGGTAGTAGCTTCTGTGCTCATTGATGGAATTCACCCAGATGTGGCGGGAAAGAACTGTTACTCCCAGTTGAGGTACTCACAGACGAAATCGTCTGCCAGCTCGTCTACGCGGGAGAGTTCGGAGACGGACAGCAGGATCTCGTCGCGACGCTCGCGAGAGATGTTGTCGAATTCGAGCGTTCCATCGTTCTCGAATTCTTGCCGCACGGCGCGCGTGTAGAGATCTTGGAACTGGGCGAGGCCAGTCACTTCATTTGTGGGACCGGCGATGTCGAGATTCCGCTCCTCGCAGAAGTCACCGTAAAACTCGCTTTCGAAAAGCGGTGCCTCAAGCGCCAGATATTCGAGCTGGTCGATATCGAGCCAGGAAGGCGGCGATCGAATTCTTGCGTTGCCGATTACACCCATCCATTCCGAAAGGGAGGGAGTTCCCTCCTCCCAGTCGGTCAGGCCAGTCGCAAAGTTTCTCAGGTAGTCCTTCGTGTACTTCATGTAGTTTGTCCGGACGATCGTGTCGTCATCCGCGCTGCGAAGCAGCTTCTCTCTCCGCGATCGCTTCCAGAGCCAAGCACCTCGCTTTTCTGCAGTTACTTCGAGTGTGAGTTCTTGGCGCTCCTGTTTCGAGAGGTCTCCCAGCGGGATACTACCGTCATCAGCTGCGGCAGAAACACTGTACCACAGCACCATCGCATTCCCTATTTCCGTTGTTCGGACACCGTCGTAACTCAGGACCGCGTCGAGGTGGTTGCGAACGGTTTGACCGCTCACATCAAATTCCTTGGCGATCGAGGAGATTGACGCCACCGGAGGGGAGTCAGTCTCGTTGCTGAGCCCCATCAGGTAGGAATGTACTCGCGCCGGGAACGGGGCTGTGCTCTCCATCGTTGAATCAGCCATAATTTGAATGAAGAGCGCCAGTGACTTATGTTTTAATCTCTCTCAACCCACCCAACAGGGAGCTTTTCGCAGGGCAAAATCCCTGAATCCCCTCCAAAACAATCCAAGTGATTTGGCACACTTCCAAACAACACGCATAGTATATTGACTACAGACAAAAGTACCAAGTAGGTGCAGCCAGTTGTGTCGTAACAAGAAAGGAAAGCGCATCGACGAGCGCGCGGCTGTCGCTCGTCGGAAATTGAACGGAAGAAGCACCGACAGCCCGGTTCGGACGGTGTCCCATCACCTCACCGGGGTCGGCGCAAGGTCATCGTGTCGTCCAGCGAAGGACGATTGATGATTGTTGTCCGAAGGCATAACAATTTGCCTTCATTCCCTGCGCCGACGTCCAACGGCGGGACGAGCGAGGGAATATGAGCAAAACATCAACGGCAGACGTTCAAGATACAGAAACCGACGACGCGAACACCATCGAGGACGACTGGACGATCAGCCGCGATCTCCAGGGGATGGCCCTGGTTCTCTGGCTCGCCGGCGAACAGTTGGACGATCCGGACCCTGTCCGGGTGGCGAAATGGGTGTCTCGACTCCAGGCAGAGGGGATACTCGAATGAGCGCCCGCAAACGCGCACCAGCAAATGGGCCAGCCCGGGCGTTGTGGGAAGCTGACGCTGACACGTCGGTCCACGAAATCCCGGAGCTGCTCGAAGACGTCGAGCGCTGGGAGTGTATATCGTGTGGATCACAGCGATTCGCCCGACCCGAACGCTGCGGAGAGTGTCGTTCGACGGAGTTCACGCGGGTCGTTCCCTCAGAGACGGAGGAATCCAGATGAGTACGACCGAGAGGAGCATCGACACTGAGATCGGGAGCGCAGAGGACTC
This sequence comes from Natronoarchaeum philippinense, assembly GCF_900215575.1. Taxonomy (NCBI): domain Archaea; kingdom Methanobacteriati; phylum Methanobacteriota; class Halobacteria; order Halobacteriales; family Natronoarchaeaceae; genus Natronoarchaeum; species Natronoarchaeum philippinense. The sequence continues at coordinate 16,014 of NZ_OBEJ01000010.1, forward strand.
GTGGTCGATCTCACGGACGGCAGGCGACGTCACACTCGACGGAGAACGTTGTCGCGTCGAGTGGACTGAGGGAACCGGGATCAGGAGAAAGGCGCTCTTCAGAGTCGCTTCCGGGTATTCTCTGGCAGTTCTACAACATATCCGCACCGTTGTAGTCCAGCAGCGCGGCGATACGCGAGCGCGCCTCAATCCGGACGCCAGACTCGAAGAAGTCCCTGCCCCGCTCATCGGTATAATGCGATCACAGGGCTTGAGGCCCGTCAATAGCCGCGAGGTGGGTCAATGAACGCGATGCGATACAGCAGAGTGGCTAATTGCCGTACGTTTATTAGTCACGGGTGGGAATGTAAGTGCAGACAACATGCAAAGCTAACCAATGTAGCTCGTCTGGGAGAAGACTCCCGGGGTGGTCGATTCCACCCCTATCACCCTACCCCTGTCTTCTCTCGGCTTCAACGTAAACCTATCGCTTGCTGGATAGCGACAGGTCTGCGCAACGGAGCCGGCGTCACGGTGCGTCGGGCGGTCGCCGTGTCGATAACCATGATCGGCACAATCCCCCCTATCGAGACCGACGCACAGCCAGTCGTCCTACAGCAGGACGACCAGAACCGCAATCGAGAGAGCACCTCGCGCGTGCGCCAACAGAGACTCGGCCAGTTCGAAGCACAGTCGCACCCGAAACCAGAATGCGGCTATAAAGAGGCCCATAGTGGGGGTGTCGTGGCGTGAGCCAACACCCACAACAAGTCGAGGATGTCACAGAGGTTCTCGAAGAACTGGAGGCGAAGCTGGAGACCTTCCAGACCGGCCTGAACAACGCGTGGGACGCGATCGACGACCTCCAAGAGGAACTGGTAGAAGAACGGGAAGAGCGCCGACGTCTCGAAAAGGAGAATGAAGAACTCCAGGCCGAGATCGAGCGCCTCGACGCCCGGACGGACCTCCTGCGGCTCGTCGAGGAGAGTGACAAGATGACCGGCAAACAGCGGTCGGTGGCGTTGATCCAGAACCTCCGACGCGCAGCAAAGAAAGAGCGCGATCGAGGACGAGAGGCGAAGGCGTCGGTGAACCGCGAGGAAGCCGAGACAGCGCTCCAGCACCCGGACGTAGACCGGACGACCATATACACCGACATGAGCCGCGCAGCTCGGCTCGTGGACAACGAGGACGTCCTGAAGTACAAGAGTAGTTCCGGCGGAGGAAGCCGGCTGAAGCTCAATCTCGAAGCTGGAGAGCTCCCGAACGAGATTGTCGGGAAGGACACCAACAACGGGGGTCGATAACTGTGGAGCCTCCACAACACTCGTTGGGAGGGAAGCCACCCCCGCGAACACCCGGCTTCCGCGAAACCCTCTAAACCCTCAGGAATTACAGGGTACAGAGGTTGTTAAGAAAGTGTTGACTAGCTGTAAGTACGCTTGCTGTCCGCTCGCTCCGCTCGCTCCGGTCGGGAAATCGCACCCGGTAGAAGTGTTGTGGAGCCTCCACAGATCACAACGATGTCCACAAACCACGAACTCACCGACGACCTGATAGATTTCCTCCGTCGCTACTACAGCGACGAGGTAGCAGAGCTCGCTCAACACTACCCGCGAGAGCAGAAATCGCTGTACGTAGACTACGCCGACCTCTACCAGTTCGATCAGAACCTCGCCACCGACTTCCGCTCGCACCCGCAGAAGATGTTCGAGTACGCCAACGAGGCTCTCCGTCTCTACGATTTGCCGATCGACGTTACACTCTCCGACGCCCACGTACGCCTCTACAATCTGCCGGAGAACGATGTCCTCGACGTTTCCGAGGTCCCCCGCCACCAGAACATCGGGCGGCTTCTCGGCGTTCGCGGGCAGGTGCAGAAGGTTAGCGCGGTGAAACCCCGCATCGTGGAGGCCGTCTTCGACTGCCAGCGTTGTGGGACTCGCACCACCGTCCCACAGGCCGGCGATCAGCTGCAAGAGCCACACGAATGTGAGGGGTGTGAACGGCAGGGGCCGTTCGTCCTCAACGCAAAATCGAGTGAATGGACTGACCACCAGTTCGCCCGTGTACAACAACCGCCGGAGCAGACGAAAGGCGGCGAGGGTGAAACAATTGATGTGCACCTGGAGGACGACCTGATACAGGAATTCGACGCTGGCGACCGCGTTACTCTCACGGGCGTTCTTGACATCGAGGAACCCGGCAAGGACCAGGGCCGGGACTTCGACACCACTGTAGACGCCCGCGCAGTCGTCCGCGACGAGAACGACTACGAGGATATCAACATCGACGAACACCGCGAGGAGATCGAGAAGATCGCCAACGGCGAGTACGGCGACCCCTTCGACCTGATGATCCAGTCGATCAATCCGGGCCACAAAGGCGACGAGGACGTCAAACTCGCTATCATGCTCCAGCTGGTCGGCGGGTGGTCCCGCGGCCAGCGGACGCGTGGCGACTCCCACATTTTGTTGATGGGTGACCCCGGTTGCGGCAAGAGTACGTTCCTACAGGCTGTTGACGACCTTGCGCCGAAGTCTACGTACGCGTCCGGTAAGGGGGCGACGGCAGCCGGACTCACCGCAGCAGCGGTGTCCGATGACTTCGGCGACACGGAGTGGGGCCTCGAAGCCGGCGCGTTGGTGCTTGCGGACGGCGGCGTCGCGTGTATCGACGAGATCGACAAAGTCAACGATAGTGCCGTCTCGTCGATGCACGACGCCCTTGAAAGTCAGAAGGTCCGTGTGAACAAAGCGGGCATCAACGCAACACTGAGCTCGCGTACCGCGCTACTGGCAGCGGGGAACCCGGCGGAGGGACGGTTCGACCCCTATCAGCCCCGCGCTCAACAGATCGACCTGGGGCCGACGCTCATGAGCCGCTTCGACCTGATGTTCATGGTCAGCGACTCTCCCGACGCCGACGACGATCGGGAGGTCATCAACCACATGATGCGGTCCCGCCGCGCAGCCGCGAAGAAGGAGCTCGGTGAGGAACTCACCGAGGAGGAGCGCGAGAGTATCGAGCCGGCGATCCCTCACGAGATCTTGCGCGCGTATATCGCCTACGCAAAGGAGGAGGTGACTCCCTACATCCGTGCAGACAACAGCGAAACGCAGGAGTATCTTCAAGAGGAGTTCCTAAAGCTCCGGCTCGCGAACGCTGACGAGGACGACAACCCGGTTCCGGTGACCTACCGCCAGGAGGAAGCCATCGAGCGCCTGGCCGAGGCATCCGCGCGTATCCGCCTCGACGACGAAGTGAAGAAGGAAGACGTGGATCGTGCACTAAAACTTGTGAGGAAGTCGATGCAACAGGTCGGTATCGATCCCGAGACCGGTGAGTTTGATGCTGACGTTGTTGAGACAGGCCAGTCCAAGAGTCAGCGCGATCGCCGGAAGCGGGTGCTCGCGATTCTCGACGACCAGGACGGCGTATCGATGGAGGAACTGGTGGAGATCACCGACTCCTC
>NZ_OBEJ01000011.1 GCF_900215575.1 Natronoarchaeum philippinense
CGCGTTCGAAATGAACCGACCCCCACGAGCGCGCTGCTCGTGAGGGTCGAGAGTATGAATGGGAGGCGGCGAGGCGGTGTTTCCAGAGGCTCGCGCACTCCAGTACTTGCCGTCACGTGGGTGAGCTTAACTTCCGTGTTCGGGATGGGTACGGGTGTTGCCTCACCACTCTGGCCGCCTTAAGGCCGATCAGCGGAATCGAACCGCCGACGATGGCGCCAGCCATCGGTCAAGGCAATCTCCAATGTACGTGCGATCCAGTTTACGCCTGGACTCATTCTCGAAGACGACGGCGTGTCTCCAAACTGAGCCAATGCGGATTATGATTGTGTGGCAGGACTTGCTTAGTGCTCGCGGACTCAACGTCTCGTTGCCTCGACGCGTACATCCCGAGTCTATCGAGCTTGTCTTCTACAAGCCGTCCAATGGAACCTCGTTTTCAGGTGGGTTTCCGGCTTAGATGCGTTCAGCCGTTACCCCGTGGTGCGTGGCTGCTCAGCACGTGCCCTTGCGGACAGCTGATACACCAGTGGCACCCATTCGTAGTTCCTCTCGTACTATACGAACGTTCCCGGCAGGTTCCGTTACACCCCCAATAGATAGCAGCCGACCTGTCTCACGACGGTCTAAACCCAGCTCACGACCTCCTTTAATAGGCGAACAACCTCACCCTTGCCCGCTTCTGCACGGGCAGGATGGAGGGAACCGACATCGAGGTAGCAAGCCACTCGGTCGATATGTGCTCTTGCGAGTGACGACTCTGTTATCCCTAGGGTAGCTTTTCTGTCATCAATCCGGCCCATTGAGGACCGTGATTGGTTCGCTAGACCCCGCTTTCGCGTCAGCGTCCTTCGTTAGGCAGGACACTGTCAGACCATCTTGTGCTCTTGCACTCTGCGCCGGATTTCTGACCCGGCTGAGATGATCATGGGGCGCGCTCGATCTTCTCTCAAGCGCGTACCGCCCCAGTCAAACTGCCCGGCTACCGGTGTCCTCCGCCAGGAGTGAGAGTCACAGTCACTAGTGGGTAGTATTTCAGTGATGCCTCGGTGGCCCGCTAGCGCGGGTACCTGTGTAACGGCTCCTACCTATCCTGCACACTAGCGACCGTGTCTCAGCGACAGCCTGCAGTAAAGCTCCATAGGGTCTTCGCTTCCCCTTGGGGGGCTCCAGACTCCGCACTGGAACGTACAGTTCACCGGGCCCGACGTTGGGACAGTGACGCTCTCGTTCATCCATTCGTGCAAGCCGCTACTGAAGCGGCAAGGTACTACGCTACCTTAAGAGGGTCATAGTTACCCCCGCCGTTAACGGGTCCTTCGTCCCATTGTACTGGGTGTTCAGATACCCGCACTGGGCAGGATTCAGTGACCGTACGAGTCCTTGCGGATTTGCGGTCACCTGTGTTGTTACTAGACAGTCGGAGCGTCCTGGTCTCTGCGACCTGCCTCGAAGGAGGCAGGCATCCCTTCTTGCGAACGTACGGGACTAACTTGCCGAATTCCCTAACGTCGGTTGCTCCCGACAGGCCTTGGCTTTCGCCGCCACGGATACCTGTGTCGGTTCTCGGTACGGACACCACACTCGCCTTTTCACGGGTCCCAGGTTGGCTCACCTTGCGCTATCTCGCCGTTCGACCGCTTCCTGCCATTACGGCTTCCACGGGCTTTGACGATTCGGCCGGGCGCGAACCCGGCGTGAGTGACCCCGAGACGTCAGCTTTCACTGTGTGGTGGCACAGGAATATTAACCTGTTACCCTGCTTTGACTCGCTCGAATTGCGACGAGTCTTAGGACCGGCTAACCCTCGGCTGATCAGCATTGCCGAGGAACCCTTATCCGTTTGGCCGTCGGGGTTCGCACCCGACTAACGCTGCTACTATGGCCAGGATTGTCGTCACCACGCGGTCCACACGAGCTCTCGCCCGTGCTTCCACCCACGTGGAGCGCCAACCTACTCGATCACCCTGTCACGGGTGCGGCCAGGTCTCGGTGATGGATTTGAGCCCCGATCATTTTGGGCGCCCCGAACCTCGGCCGGTAAGCTGTTACGCTTTTCTTAGAGGGTAGCTGCTTCTAAGCTCACCTCCCGGCTGTCTGGGGCTCGGGACCACCTTCAGAGGATTGCACTTAATCCATACTTGGGGACCTTAACCCGGCAGTGGGTTGTCTCCCTTCTGGTACACAGGCTTACCCCGTGCACCGGAATCCCTGGGTCGATAACGTTCGTAAGTTCGGAGTTTGACAGGTGAGCCGACCCCTCTCGGGGGCGGGATCACCAATCGGTGGCTCTACCTCACGAACTGTCTCGCCAGAGGTCATGCTTCGACATGTTTCGGTTGGAACCAGCTGTTGCCGAGCTCGATGGGCCTTTCACCCCTATACACGAGTCACGAGAGGGTATTGTAGGACACCAACTCTAACAGGCCTCCACGTGCCTTTCGGCACGCTTCACCTTGCTCGCGCATAGATCGCTCGGATTCGGGTCGGATCCGTCTGACTCCCCGCGCTTGAACACGGCGGCCCTCGGGCAAAGCCCTGCGGCCATGTTGGTTTCCCTGCGCCTTCCTAGATGCTCTAGTTAGACTTGTCAGACAGATCCACTCCCTGGCTCGTTTTTCAAAACGCACGACGGAACATCGGCTCCCCACGATTCCTACTAGAGGTTCGCACCTCGGTCGTTTTTCGTGGGGCCTTGTATGCCCCGTCGCTCAGTGGCCGACTGAGTTCAGGCCCTATTGCACCTCCCTTCTCGGGGTGCTTTTCAGCGTTCGCTCACGCTACTTGTTCGCTATCGGTCTCGAGGAGTGTTTAGTCTTCTCAGTCGATGCCTGAGATATTCACGAGGGATATCCAACCCCCGCTACTCTGGAGCTGACGCACGCAATACTGCACTTCGATACGGGACTGTCACCCTGTATCGTACTTCGTTCCAGAAGATTTCTCGAAGTGGGTCATGCGATGAGTGTCAGTCCGAACACCACATTGCCCGTAAGGGCTTCGGTTTGGACTGTGTCGCGTTCACTCGCGGTTACTGACGACATCGCGGTTTGCGTTCTATTCCTGTCGGTACTAAGATGTTTCAATTCCCGACGTTCCCCATTGCGCACAGCAATTGCGAGGGGATTCCCATTCGGAGATCCTGTGTTCTTCGCCTCCGTGCGGCTCCCACAGGCTTATCGCAGCTTGGCACGTCCGTCTTCAGCTCTCGAGCCGAGCCATTCACCAGCCGGCGTCGTAGCCACGTCTATATGTTGGACCAGGTCGGAGACGACGGAATGTCGTCTTCGATGAATGAGTCCAGTGGACGTCTGGATCGCACGTACACACGGTCGTCATCTACCGCCCGGTGGTTGTGAGGCGGTATCGACCCTTCCCATCCGCGCTCGCACGGGATGGTGCATCAGTTTGAGCGTACTCCGTTCGAGGTGCGTTTCCCACTTAAGGGCAACGATCCTCGAATCGCAGTACGCGACATGGACCCACAGGGATTCGAACCCTGGGCATCCTCCTTGCAAAGGAGGCACTCTACCACTGAGCTATGGGCCCACTCCCGCGGCCGCGATCGCGGCCGGGGAGGGCGTATGGAGTGTTAGCCTTGGCAGTTCGTTAGCGCCCGGACGAACGGGCGAGTCGTCGATGGCGGACCATGACTGGTGCCTACTGTGGAGAGTAGGGCTTGAGGGATACTCGCTCGGAGAGCGAGTCCTACGAGTGTGGGCTGGGGCATCGCCCCAGTCCCGGTCTGTAGGAGGTGATCCAGCCGCAGATTCCCCTACGGCTACCTTGTTACGACTTAAGCCCCCTTGCGGAGCCCAGATTCGACTCGGGAACCGAGCCTCATCCGGACCCCACTCGGGTGCTTTGACGGGCGGTGTGTGCAAGGAGCAGGGACGTATTCACCGCCACCTTCTGAGTGGCGATTACTACCGAATCCAGCTTCATGAGGGCGAGTTTCAGCCCTCAATCCGAACTACGACCGAGTTTCGGAGATTAGCGCCCCCTTTCGGGGTTGCATCCCACTGTCTCGGCCATTGTAGCCCGCGTGTCGCCCAGCACATTCGGGGCATACTGACCTACCGTTGCCCGTTCCTTCCTCCGTGTTGGCCACGGCAGTCCTCTTAATGTACCCACCTGGCTCGCGCCAGTGCTGGCAATTAAGAGTGCGGGTCTCGCTCGTTGCCTGACTTAACAGGACGCCTCACGGTACGAGCTGACGGCGGCCATGCACCTCCTCTCAATGGCTCTAGTAAGCTCATCACACTGACTGTCACTGCACATTGTCGATGCTGGTGAGATGTCCGGCGTTGAGTCCAATTAAACCGCAGGCTCCTCCGGTTGTAGTGCTCCCCCGCCAATTCCTTTAAGTTTCATCCTTGCAGACGTACTTCCCAGGCGGCCCGTTTAGCGTCTTCACTGCGGCACAGCACAGGCTCGTAGCCTGTGCCACACCTAACGGGCATCGTTTACAGCCAGGACTACCCGGGTATCTAATCCGGTTCGTGACCCTGGCTTTCGTCCCTCACCGTCGGATCCGTCCTCCCAGAGCGCTTTCGCCACCGGTGGTCCGGCCGGGATTACAGGATTTCACTCCTACCCCGGCCGTACCCTCTGGGCCGTCCGGTCCCAAGCCACACAGGTTTCGCCGGACGCCCACGCGTTGAGCGCGTGGATTTCCCGACGAACTTATGTGGCCGGCTACGGACGCTTTAGGCCCAATAAGAACGGCCATCACTCGAGCTGCCGGTATTACCGCGGCGGCTGGCACCGGTCTTGCCCAGCTCTTGTTCCACCACCACCTTACGGTGGTGAAAAGCGAGGACTGTATGCCCTCGCACTGGGGATCCCCTTATCGCACTGTCGTGCAGTGTAAAGGTTTCGCGCCTGCTGCGCCCCGTAGGGCCCGGTATCTTGTCTCAGATACCGTCTCCGGGCTCTTGCTCTCACAACCCGTACCGATTATGGGCACGGTGGGCCGTTACCCCACCGTCTACCTAATCGGCCGCAGCCACAGCCTCTGGCGCCGGAGCGTTTGGATCTCGGGCCGTTCCAGGCGTCGAGTAGTATCGAGTATTAGCCTCAGTTTCCCGAGGGTATGCTCGTCCAGAGGGTAGTTTGGCCACGTGTTACTGAGCTATCTGCCACGAGTCTAAGCTCGTGCGACTAGCATGGCTAAATCGGATCCCCATAGCAATGGCCTCCGGCAGGATCAACCGGAATGGTGCCCTCCCGTGTGGGAGGGCGGTATGGGCGGGATGCTTCCATAGTGGAAGCAACACCAATGTGGTCCCCGTCAGGGACCACGAACTATTGCATGGGTCCGTAGGTCGACGACATCGCTCGATCGTCCGGATGTCGCCGAACTACCAAGGCTAACATCAGATCCCATCTGTACGGCGGACCGCAGGGGTGGAATCCTCATTTCCTTC